>JANPNF010000188.1:0-2381 GCA_031427315.1 Burkholderiales bacterium
GCCCAGCGAATGTCGCTGGTGGGTCTAGATGGTGAGGTCGCACCATCGTGAGCCAGCCGTTCAACCCGCTCCGGATGGAGCGGCTGCTGTCGGCGTTGGCCGCCAATAAGTGGTCCCGGCCAGGAGCAGGTATTGCTGACAGTCCGGTTCAGGCGCTTGCCACTGCAGCTCGGCATCGTTGAAGACGCGACCAGCCAAGAGGAAATAACCATTTCCGCTCCGCACCGGCTCGCCAATGCCCCCGCGCTGTAAAACCTCTTAGAAACGAGGCTGCGCGACGTCGTCATCTATGCGCTGCGCATGGCGTAGTTCAAGCTCGTCCCAGCAAGCATGCTGGACTGATGTAAGCGACGTCGCGGACAGCGCTTCAAGACACGGCGCCAGGCCGGGGATGAAACCATCGCGTGACTGCTCTGGTACATCCAAGCTCGACTGCACTCGACTCAGGCCGATGGCAGCCCGACGCGGCTCAAGGAAAACTGGTTTTCCGCTGAGGCTAAACAAGCGAATACACGACTCGGCAATCGGATACGGACTTCAGCGGCAAGGTCGCTCTGCACGGCATGGCCGTGTCCCGATTCCGAGAGCGGGTAGGCCGCACGTTGCAGTTGACCATGTCCGCTCTGCCGGCAACGACTCGACCGGCATACACTCGATCAGACAAGCGCGACGATGCGCCAGCCCACAGCGCATCAACCGCGCAGTGGTCCTGCGGCCACTCAAACAATCGTGCAGATGACTTTTCTCGCGGGGCAAAACCGCTTTCTCGAGCTTGTCGCGACCGGCGCACCTTTGACCGACGTTCTGATGCTGATGGCGCAGGTCATCGAGGCCGAAGACGCGGGCTTGCTCTGCGGGGTTGTGATGGTCGACGAAGGCGGCACCCACCTTCATTCAGGTGTGGGCCCCCGCTTGGCGGAGTTGATGCGCGCGCTCGAGGGCATACCCATCGATCCGCCCTTCTTCGGTCCATGCGCTGCTGCCGTGCACAGCCGCCGGGCGGTCGTTGTGCCGCACATTGCGTCAGATCAGCGCTGGCAGCCGCAGTTTCGTGAAATGGCTCTGCGCCACGGCCTGCAATCCTGCCTTTGCACGCCCATTCTCGGCAGGCAAGGCCAGGCGCTCGGCAGCTTTGCGATGTACCGCCGTCAGCCTGGCGACGCGGCGCCATCGAACCCTGCGATGGCGCAAGTAGCCACGCATCTGGTCAGCATCGCGATTGAGCGCCATCTGACGGACCTGGCCTTGGTCGACACTGGGCGCAAGCTGGGCGCGCAAGCGCATGCCGTGACGGCCACTCATCTCAGAGAGATCATCGAGCTGGCACCAGCGTTCATGACTGTGTTCCGTGGACCGACATTCATCATCGAGATGGCCAACGACGCGTATCGCCAGCTCGTCGGCCAGCGCGATCTGATCGGCCTGCCCGTTCGCCAGGCTTTTCCCGAACTCGAGGGTCAGGGATTTTTCGAATTGGTCGAGCGTGTCTATGTCAGCGGCGAACCGTGGGTGGGAAGTAACGTGCCCGTCGTGCTCCACAGGCAGCCCGGGGCGCCGCCGCAAACCCGCTGGATCGACCTCGTCTACCAGGTGCTGCGCGACGCAGACGGCTCGATCAATGGCGTTTTTGCGCACGGCGTCGACATCACCGAGCGCAAGCTTGCCGAGGAAGCGCTGCGCGAGGCGGCCACACAGGCCGAACAGCGCTCGCGATTGTTTGACACCACGCTGTCGGCGATGACCGAGTATGGCTACACCTTTGACCCGGATGGCCGTCTCGTCTACGTCAACAAAGCGCTGCTCGACCTGTGGGGATTGCCGCTCGAGCAGGTGGTCGGCAAGAACTTCTTCGACCTCGCGTATCCCGATGCGCTGGCCCACAAGCTGCAGCGCCAGATCAAAGAGGTATTCGAGACGCGCCGCGAGATCATCGATGAGACGCCCTACATCAGCCGAACCGGTGCCGACGGCCATTACGAGTACATCTTGCGTCCGGTGGTCGGTGACGAAGGCAAGGTGGATCAGGTTGCCGGCTCGGGGCGCGACATCACCGCACGCAAGCGGGCCGAAGATGCACTGAAAGATGCCGACCGCCGCAAGTCCGAGTTTCTGGCCATGCTGGCGCACGAGTTGCGCAACCCGCTGGCGCCGATCCGCAACGCGGTGCAGATCCTGCGGCTCGGTGACGGCAACCCCGAGAACGCCCAACCCATATTCGAGATGATGGAGCGGCAGATCGCGCAGATGGTGCGGCTCGTGGACGACTTGCTCGATGTGAGCCGCATCAGCCACGGCACGATCGAGCTGAAGCGCGAACGTGTGGAACTGGCCGCGCTCGTGCGTCAGGCCGTCGAAACCGTGCGGCCGCTTTTCGCGAACAT
>JANPNF010000189.1:0-3176 GCA_031427315.1 Burkholderiales bacterium
TTGGAAGGTTTCGCCAGCTGTCACGGGCCCGACTTCTACGGCTTGCCGCGCAACACCGGCACGATCATGCTGCGCCGAGAAACCTGGACGCTGCCCGACTCATTGCCCTTCGGTGAGGGGCAGCTCAAGCCGCTGCGTGGCGGCGAAACCCTTTCCTGGCGACTGCTCGCCTGAACCTGGAAGCTTTATGGACACCCTCCACCGCATCGCCTTGCTGATCGATGCCGACAACGTTTCCGTCGATGTTCTGCGGCAGATCCTTCGCCGGCTGGAACTCGGCGGTGACCGACTGCAGCACCGGCGCGCCTACGGCAGCGTGCAGAAGGCGGTCGAGTTCGCCGAAATCTGCCGCGACCATGCGATCCGCTTCCTGCCCAGCACCTTCGCCGGGCCGAACGCCACCGACATCGCGATGGCCATCGACGCCATTGAGCTGATGCTGCGCCAGCCGGTCGACGAGGTGGTGATCGTGTCGTCCGACATGGACTACTCGCCGCTGATCGTTCGGCTGCGCGAACTCGGCTGCCGCGTCACCGGCTACGGGCAGCAGGGCAAGTCGGGCCGCGACATCGAGCGCGACTACGAGCGCGTCTACGACCGCTTCGAAGTGGTCGGCCTGAGCCCGGCGCGGCCGGCCGGTCGGGCAGCGGCCCGGCCACCAAGCCGACGCGAGCCCCTCGTTGCTGCGCCGCTGGCTGCGCCTGCGGCGTCAGCCGAGCCGAAGGTGCCCGCGCGCGGGCGAGCGCCGCGGTCGCGGGTGGCCATTCCGGCGCCGCTGCCGACGCCGGTGGCGGCTGCGGTTCCCGTGGTGGATGAGGCCGCGGTGGCCGATGCCGCGCCGGCCCGCAGCGCCCCGCCCAGGCGCCGACCTGCGGCGAAAGCGGCGCCGGCTGCCAAGGCCGTGCTACGCGCTTTGCCCTCAGCCGTTGAAGCGGTGCTCGACGCCTGCCCCGACCTGCGCGGCGGCGCGCCGGTGCGCCTGAACGGCGTCGCGGTGGCGCTGCGCGAGCGCGGATTGCTGACCAAGAGCGGCAAGACCACCTCGTTCTTCAAGAAGTTGGAAGCGCACTTCGCGCTGCTGCCGGTGGACAAGCCGGAGTCGGTGCGCTTTCTCGGCGGCAGTGCTGAGGCGGTCGGCTGACAGCCAGGGCTGCGGTGGCGCTGCCGACAATCGACTGGTGTGTGCCCTGGCTGGCGCCGTACCGCTCGATCGGTGAGCCGGTCACTCAAGCCGTCGCTGCCGGCCTGCCGCTGGTCGAGGCCTTGAACCGGTCGGCCGACTTGCTGCCGCGCTTCGTCGAACCCGCCGCGCTGCCACCCGGCGAGCCGTATGAAACCTTCATCTCCCGCACCGGCAGCGTGCCCACCCGCAGCAACGGCCATGATTTGTTCAACGCGCTGGTCTGGCGAGCGCACCCGCGGCTGAAGGCGCATCTCAACGCCTTGCAGGCGGCGCAGATCGAGCACCGGGGCATCGCTGCAGCGCGCGGCGCGGTCCGCGATGCGCTGACGCTGTTCGACGAAAACGCCGCCTGGCTGCAGGCGCCTGCGCCGTTGATCGACGCGCTGGCGCAGCGCGACTGGTACGCGCTGTTCATCACCCACCGGTCACTGTGGCCCGAGGCTCGGCTGGTGCTGTTCGGCCACGCGCTGCTCGACAAGCTGTTGCAGCCGCGCAAGGCGATCACGGCCCACGTCTGGGCGGTGCCGCTGGGCGCGCCCGATCCTACCGACTGGCTGATCCACCGGTTGACCCCCGAATCGCTCGCGCGCAAGCCCTGGCTGCCCCTGCCGGTGCTCGGCGTGCCCGGCTGGTGGAATTCAAACGAGGCACCTGGGTTTTACGACGATGCGACGGTGTTCCGCCGGGCGCCTTGCACCTTGAAAATCGAGCTGCCGACTGCATAACCCGCCTATTGCATTGTTCCAAAGGACGCCATGAAACGCATTGCTTTGTTCCTGCTGACCAACGTGGCTGTGATGGTGGTGCTGGGCCTCGCCGTCAACCTGCTGGGCCTGAACCGCTTTTTGAGCGCCAATGGCCTCGACCTGGGTGCGCTGCTCGGCTTTTCGCTGGTGATGGGTTTCGGCGGCGCGATTATTTCGCTGCTGATCAGCAAGCCGGTGGCGAAGTGGAGCACCGGTGCGCAGGTCATCAACGACTCGCCCGATGCCACCCACCGGTGGCTGGTGGCCAGCGTGGCGCGCTGCGCCGAAAAGGCCGGCATCACCATGCCCGAGGTCGCGATCTACGACGCCCCGCCCAACGCGTTCGCCACCGGAGCATTCAAGAACTCGGCGCTGGTGGCGGTATCGACCGGGCTGGTGCAGTCGATGACGCGCGAGGAGGTCGACGCGGTCATCGGCCACGAGGTGGCCCACATCGCCAACGGCGACATGGTGACCATGACGCTGATCCAGGGCGTGATGAACACCTTCGTGGTGTTTTTGTCGCGGGTGATCGGCTACGTGGTCGACAAGATGATCTTGCGCAACACCAGCGACCGCCCTGGTGTGGGCTACCTGGTGACCACCGTGGTGATGGACTTGCTGCTGGGGGTGCTGGCCGCGATCATCGTTGCCTGGTTTTCGCGCCAGCGCGAGTTCCGCGCCGACGCCGGATCGGCGCAGTTGCTCGGCCGCAAGCAGCCGATGATCAACGCGCTGGCCCGTCTGGGCGGACTCGATCCGGGCGAGATGCCCAAGACGATCAAGGCGATGGGCATCAGCGCGCGCCCGAGCAGCATCATGGCGCTGTTTTCGACCCACCCGCCAATGGAAGAGCGCATCGCCCGCTTGCGTAGCGACACAAAAGAGGACACCACGACCGCCTGACGCGGGGCAAGCAGAGATAATCATGTGGTGAAGCAAGCCAGACCGCCGCTGGTGCACCAACCCGAAAGGGCGCACTGGAGGAAGGTCCGGACTGCACAGGGCAGCGCAGCAGCTAACAGCTGTCCACCGCGAGGTGAGGATCAGAGCTACAGAGACGAGTCGAGGTTCGGGTCGCAAGACCTGGGCTTCGGGTGAAACGAGCAATCTCTGCGCGCAGCAACACCAAATAGGCCAGCGTGAGCGGCGCGGCAGCGACCGCGTTCGTTTTGAAGTGTGGCTCCGCACAAGCTGGCGGGTAGGTGGCACCGAGCCGTGCAGCGATGCACGGCCCAGAGGAATGG
>JANPNF010000190.1:0-5515 GCA_031427315.1 Burkholderiales bacterium
CAAACAGATTCTGGGCGTTCTGTGTTGCAGACACCGCTCTTTGGAGGCCGCATCTTCAGTGCCAACCGGTTGGCCATCTGGACACGGCAGATCGCCGGGCTGGTTTCTTACGGGCTGCCACTGGAGCGCGCACTGACCGCGCTCACTGATGAAGCTGAAGATGAAAAACAGCGACATTTAATGGCGTCGCTCCGCTCGGAGGTCAATGGGCGGGTTCGGTCGTCGCTGGCGGCGTCGTCGCCGTCATTGCCTGGTTTGTCGTCGGCGCCTTGTCCGTCGCGCTGGTGGCCGGCGTGGTGGGTCTGTTTGTGACGTTGTTGGGCGGTGGCATGGTGGGCCACGGCCTGGGGGGCTACTACGGTGGTGGCCGGGGCGGGGGCATGGGCGGCGGCGGTGGTTTCAGCGGCGGCGGTGGCGGTTTTGGTGGCGGCGGCGCGTCGGGAAGGTGGTAGCCATGAATATCCAACGCATCGCGCGCCATCTGCTGGTGACCGACGGGCAGGTCGGTCGGGCTTTTCCCCGCAGCACTTTGAACAAGATCGAAGCAGCCATCAAAGCCAGCGAGACCGCGCATGTCGGCGAGATTCGCTTCGCAGTGGAAGGTGGGCTCGACGGGGCGCCGCTGTTCAAGGGGCAGTCGGCCCGACAGCGAGCGATCGACCTCTTTTCGCAATTGCGCGTTTGGGACACCCAGCACAACACCGGCGTGCTGATCTACCTGTTGCTGGCCGACCGCGCGGTGGAAATCGTTGCCGACCGTGGCATTCACGCCAAGGTGGATGCGCAGGCCTGGAGCAAGGTCTGTCGAGACATGGAAGCGGCCTTCAAGCAGTCGAACTTCGAAGGCGGCGTGGTGGCTGGCGTGCAGGCGGTGACGCATCACCTTCAGCAGCACTTTCCTTCTGAACGCCACGATAGGAACGAGCTGCCCGATAAGCCGGTGGTGTTATGAAGCACCGAATGTCATTTCGGCGTGCAGCTCAATTTAACTTTTCAGCTCTGAAACGATCCGTCAATAAAATTGACGTCCCGCGGAACCTTGCGAAACGCGATGGTGGCTGTGGTCAGGTGGTTGAGCGCCATGAAGCGGCGGTGAAGCTTCTCGTGGCACACCAGCAGCTTGCGGAATCGGTTGAACCAGCTGTGAGACACCTCCACCACCTAGCGGCGCGCCTTCTTCGCAGGGTGGCGCTGCTTGCTGGCAAGCCGATTGTTTTTTCAGGCTCGATTCATGCCCTGCACGCCTTGCGCCGCTTTTCGACGGCGTGCGACTCTCTCAATCAGCTGGTGAATCAGGCTCTTCCGCTTGGCACCCTCAAGGACGAATTCCATGACCACCACACTCGCCTACGCTGCTCAGAATGCCGACGCCGCACTCGCTCCGTTCGGCATTGAGCGCCGCGCGCCGGGGCCGGACGATGTGCAGATCGACATCCTGTACTGCGGCGTTTGCCATTCGGATCTGCACACCGCGCGCAACGAGTGGAACAACACGCTCTACCCGTCGGTGCCCGGCCACGAGATCGTCGGCCGGGTCAGCGCGGTCGGGGCCAAGGTCAGCCGATTCAAGTTGGGCGACATCGCCGGCGTGGGTTGCATGGTCGACAGCTGTCTGCAATGCGGCTCATGCGGCGAAGGGCTGGAGCAGTACTGTGAAAGCGGCTTCACCGGCACCTACAACGGGCCTGTGTTCGGCGGCGAAAACACCTTCGGCGGTTATTCCACCCGCATCGTGGTGAAGCAGAAGTTCGTGCTTCGCGTCGGCCACCAGGGCAACCTGGCGGCCGTTGCACCGCTGCTGTGTGCCGGCATCACGACGTATTCGCCGCTGCGCCAATGGGACGTGAAAAAGGGCCAGAAGGTCGGCATCGTCGGCCTCGGCGGCCTGGGCCACATCGGGGTCAAGATTGCCGCCGCGATGGGTGCGCACGTGGTGCTGTTCACCACCTCGGCCCGCAAAGTCGAAGACGCCAAGCGCCTCGGCGCCGCCGAGGTGGTGATCTCCACTGACGCCGCCGCGATGGCGGCACACCAAAACTCGTTCGACTTCATCCTCAACACCGTCGCTGCCCAGCATGACCTGGACCCGTTCATCGCGCTGCTCAAGCGCGATTGCACGATGACGCTGGTGGGCGCCCCGGAACACCCGCATCCGGGCCCCAATGTCTTCGGCCTGATCTTCAAGCGCCGCCGGCTGGGCGGATCGCTGATCGGTGGCATCCGTGAGACGCAAGAGATGCTTGATTTTTGCGCCGCGCACGGCATCGTCTCTGACATCGAGATGATCGGGGTGAAGGACATCAACACCGCCTACGAGCGCATGCTCAAGGGCGATGTGAAATACCGTTTCGTGATCGACATGGCAACGTTGCAAGCGAATCCTGCTGCGGCCTGAGGGTTTGCGGGCATTGCGGTGCTGAGCAGCTCAAGCCCCCAGCTTCCAGCCCAGCCATTCGCGCAGCACCAGCCGCACGCGCTCGAAGCCGGCGGAGCTCGGCAACCACGACAGCAGCGGAATATCTGTCCGTGTGGCCAACCCCATGGGCGCGGCTTCGATGCGGATGCCGCGGTCGGCCGCCGCCGCCTCGAACAGCGCCTTGGCGCGCTGCATGTGCCAGCCGCGCGTCACCAGCAGCACATGACGCACACCCGCGGCCTGCAACAGCGGCATGCTGCGCGCGGCGTTTTCGCGGGTGTCGCGCGACTCTGCCTCGACCCAGCGCAGCGGGCGTCCGAATTCCTGCGCGGCGATGTGGGCGGCCACGTCAGCCTCGGCGGCGCCCGCCTGGTTGCCCCAGCCGGTGCCACCGCTGAAGCCGACCGGCCAGCCGGTTTCGCGGCCCAGCCACAGGCCGTAGCGCAAGCTCTCCAGCGAGTACGACGACAGGTTGCTCATCCCGTACTCCGGCGCATACGGCTCGACACCGCCGCCCAGCACCAGGATCGCGACCTCGCTGCGACCGCTGTTGTTGATGGACGAGCCGGCCACTGTCCGGCCCTCGGCGCGCAGCGCGGCGATGCGTTCGGGCCCCAGCGGTGGTGCGGCCGCGAGCAGCAACGGTTCGATCACGCGGGCGAAGCCGGTGCAGGCGGTCAGCCACAGGCTGGCGACGCTCAATGACACCACCAGCCAGCCCCAGCCACGGCGTGCCAGCATCAGCCGAGCGCCAATCAGCACTGCCAACAACAGCGGCACCGGCGGCAGCAACAAGGCGGTCAGCACCGGCTTCCAAGTCTCGATGCCGAGCAGGCTGATCAGGCTGTGCAAGTGGGGTTCCTTCGCGTCGGCGTGGACAATCGTCCGGGTGAGTGGGCATAGTCGCATGACATGTGCGGCGCTGGGGCTCGCGTTTCGTTGATCCGGTGATATAGCAGGAGGCAAGCGGTGAAGTGGTGGCGGCGTTTCGCGTGGGCGGGTGGGGCGTTGATCGTGCTGTGGGTGCTGGCATGGGCGATCGTGCCGCCGGTATTGAAGTCGCAAGCTCAGCAGCGCCTGGGCGAAGCGCTCGGCCGCAGCGTGACGCTGGGCGATGTCAGCTTCAGCCCCTGGTCGCTTGAGGTGACGCTGCGCGACATCGTGATCGGCGGCGCGCCCGGCGACCCAAAAGCACCACCGTTGCTCAAGGTCGCGCGGCTGTACGTCAATGCCGACATCAGCTCGCTGCTGCGCTTCGCGCCGGTGGTCGAGGCGTTCGAGGTTGATGCGCCCGAGCTGCGCTTTGCACGCACCGCGCCGGGCCATTACGACATCGACGACCTGATCGCTCGCTTTCAATCGACTTCGCCCGAGCCACCACCGTCAGAGCCGCTGCGCTTCGCGCTATACAACCTGAAGGTCAGCAATGCGGCGGTTTATGTCGACGACCGCCCGGCGCACCAGAAGCACCGGCTCGACGCGTTGAACCTGGGCCTGCCGTTTCTCGCCAACCTGCCGTCGGCCATCGATGTGAAGGTTTTGCCGCGTCTGGCCTTCCGCTTCAATGGAACCGCCTTCGACACCGGTGCGCAGGCCACGCCTTTCGCGCAGACCCGGGCGGCGACGCTTCAGTTGAAGATGGACCCGCTCGATTTGTCGCGCTACCGCGGCTACCTGCCCGCTTCGCTGCCGGTGCGTCTGAACCGCGGCAGCGTCAGCGCCGATCTGGTGCTGGATTTCGCGATGCCGGTGAATGCCCTGCCCACCGCCGTCTTGCGCGGCAGCGTGGGCGTGAACGATTTCGCCCTCGACGACACCGCTGGCGCGGTGCTGCTGGAGTGGAAGCGCCTGGCCGTCGCGTTGCGCGAGGTCAGGCCGCTGCACCGCGAGCTGTCGTTCGGCGCGATCGAGCTCGACGCGCCGTCGCTGCACGTGAGCCGCGATGCGGCGGGCCGCGTGAACCTGGCCTCGCTAGCCGGCGTGCCGTCGCAGGCCGTAGGCCCGGCGGCGGTGGTGGCTTCGGCGCCTTCAGCGTCGTCACCATCCACCGCACCGACCACGCCGTGGAAGGTGCAGGTCGAGGCGCTGCGGCTCAACGGCCTCGGCGTGCTGTGGGCCGATGCCAGCGTCACGCCACCGGCTGCGCTGGCGTTGCAAGCCGTTGATCTGAAGGCCGGTCCGCTGGCCTATCCGTTTGCTGTTGACGGCGCCCACGCCACGGTACCGCTGAGTCTGCAAGCCACGCTGGCCGGGTCGGCGGCGGGATCGCCCGCACAGGGCAGCCTGGCAGTTGATGGCCGCGTCAGCGACCGGCAGGCGCAGCTCGATGTCAAGCTGAGTGCGCTGGCCTTGGAGGCCCTGGCGCCTTATGTGTCGCAGTCGCTGCAAGCCCAGGTCAGCGGTCGGGTGGCTGCGTCGGCGCAGGTCAACTGGGCAGCGGGCGATGCGCCAAAGCTCACCGTGGCACATGGCGAGATCACGCTCGACGATTTGCAGGTTGCCGATCGCGGCGTCGCGCCCGTGAAAGGCAAGGCGGCGTCGACGCCGCCTGCGATCGTGCTGGAGCAATTCACGGTGCAGGGTGCCGAGGTCGATGTGCTGGCGCGCAGCGTCACGCTCACCAGCGTCAAGTTCGCTCAGCCGGCGCTGGCGGTGTCGCGTGAACGCGAAGGCCTGTGGAACGTCCAGCGCTGGGTCAAGGCCAACGTACCGGCTGCGGCGCCAGTGCAACCTGTGGCCGCTGTTGCGGCGACATCCGGCTCGGCGCCGGCCGCTTCAGCCGATGCTGGTTGGCGCGTCGATCTGCGCGAGGTCGGCATCGACGGCGGATCGTTGCGCATCGACGATGCCTATGTCGCCGGCCTTCCCGACACCGACCCGGCGCGCATCGACGTGCGTGCGATCCAACTCGGCGTGCAAGGTTTGGCATTGAACGGCGCGCACACCACCGCTCCGGCTAAGGTGCAGTTCAGCGCCCGCCTGCTGGGCCCACGCGACATCGACCAGGTGGCCAGCAAGGCCAGCGACAAATCGACCGCGGTGGCGCTGGGCGCGGTGACCTCGGGCGTGCTCGACTGGCGCGGCCAGCTCGGTCTGCAG
>JANPNF010000191.1:0-1914 GCA_031427315.1 Burkholderiales bacterium
CGGGGATTCAGACATGTTCGACGCTTTGCAGCGCGGCGCGCTCGCCCAAATCACGCAGATCGTTGAAGGAATAGATGCCGCCGTTGTGGCCATCGTTGCTCACCATCGGTCCGCGCAGGACGGCCGGCTGATCGTCGCCGGTGAGCATGCCCATGGACACCACCTTCAGGCCGTAGCGCTGTGCCGGGATCATCCGGCTGTCGGCCGTCATCTCGGGCGGCTCACCGGTGGGGATGCCCAGCATGCCGGGAATGCTGGGGCCCAGGATGTCGGCGTCGACCAGGCCGACACGCAAGCCGCGCTGCTGCAGCGCCAGCGCCAGGTTGACGCTGACGGTGGATTTACCGACGCCGCCCTTGCCGCTGCCGACGGCGATGATGTGCCGGATGCCCGGCAGCTTCTCGGGGCCCGCCGTCGGCTGGGGTGAAGCGCGTTCCGCGGTGTCGGTGTTTTGCATGGTGGTGCCTCTGGCCGTTGGGGTTCAGCAATGAAACGCGGTCGGCAAGCTAGACCGCCACGACGGCGATCTCCGGCTCGATCGTCCGCACCAGGTTCTCTATCGCGCTCAGCGTGCCCGAGATCGAACTCGGGCAACTGCCGCAAGCCCCCTGGTAGTGGATGCTGAGCTCGTTGCCAGCCAGGCCCACGATGTGCAGGTCGCCGCCGTCGGCTTTCAGCGATGGCCGGATGCGCGCGTCGAGCAACTCGCTGATGGCATCCAGGCGCACCTGGTCCTGCTCGCTGAGATCGGCGATCGATGCGCGCGCTGCAAACACCGCGGCAGCCGACTGCGCCGCAGCCGCCGGCGCGGCGCGCAGCGGTACGGCAATCAGCCGCAGCAGGTGGGGCCAGTCGGCCTCGCCGTCCTGCGTCACGGTGAGCCAGCGGTCGACGTAGAACACGTTGCTCACGTGCTCGATGGCGAACAGCGCCGAAGCGAGCGCGTCGCCAGCGGCCTGCCCGGCGTTCTCGAAGGAGTGCGAAATGCCCCAGCTCAGCGGTTCATGGAGCGTGAACTTCACCGCGTTCGGGTTGGGGGTGTCGTCAATCTCCGCAATCTTGGGCATCACTGAGCCTCCTGCCGTGTATGCAGCACTGTCATGGTGTGTCCGCGCGATGGGGTGATAAGTCGGCGCCCGTCTTTGTGGAAACCTGCGCCTGCGAGTCGATCGCCGCCTGCAGCGTGTGCCAGGGCAGGATGGCGCACTTCACGCGCGTCGGCAGGTTGCGCACGCCGGCGAACACGGCCAGGCGTCCGATCTGGTGGGGTCCGTCAAGGTCGAGCTTGCCGGTGGCCATGGCGAGGAACTCCTGGATCAGTGACTGCGCCTGCGGCAGCGCCTGGCCCTTGACGGCCACCGTCATCATCGACGCCGACGCCTTGCAGATGGCACACGACTCGCCTTCAAAACAGATGCGCGCGATGGCCCCGCCTTCGATACCCAGCGCCACGCTGAGGTGGTCGCCGCACAGCGGGTTGTGGCCCTCGGCGCAGTGCGTGGCCTGATCCAGCGGGCCGAAATTACGCGGCTTGCGTTTGTGGTCGAGGATGACTTCCTGGTACAGCGCCTTCAGGTCGGCCTTCATTGGATACCTTCGTGCAGCGCACTGCGGTATTCGCCCTTGGGGCGGCCCGGCGGGCTCATGCAAACACCTTCTGCACGGCGCGCACACCGTCAACCAGCGCGTCCACTTCGGCCAGGCTGTTGTAGAACGCGAACGAGGCCCGCACCGTGGCCGGCAGCTTCAGGCGCGCCATCACCGGCTGGGCGCAGTGGACGCGCTGGTCGCCGGCGTGCGCACCGTGCAGAAGGTGTTCGCATGACGGCCGACCCGAAGGCGCTGTACCAAGAGGTCATTCTCGACCACAACCGCAAGCCGCGCAATTTCGGCCCGCTGCCGCAGGCCAGCCAC
>JANPNF010000192.1:0-4475 GCA_031427315.1 Burkholderiales bacterium
GCCCGCCGTGGTGGCAGCCGGTGTCGGCGCCGTTGCCGGAGCGGTGAAATGAGGCGCGTCGCGGTCGCTGTCGCCGCCTGCCTCAGTGTGCTGCTGTCATCGTGCGGCCTCTTCTTCTTCGACAAGAACAAGCCTGTGCCCAAGGAACTGGTGCCGGTCAAACCAACGATCGCCGGGCGTGTGATGTGGACGGCGAGCACCGCCGATGTCGAGTTCCCGCTGTCGGTTGCGGTCAATGGCAGCACCTTCACCGTGGGCGCTTCGGACGGCTCGGTGATCGCGTTCGATGCGGCCAAAGGCAGCGAAGTGTGGCGCGCCAATGCCAAGTCAGCGCTCAGCGCTGGCGTTGGCAGCGACGGAAAATTCGCGGCGGTGGTCACGCGGGAGGGGCAGATCGTTGTTTTCGACGGCGGCCGCGAGCTCTGGCGTCAGTCTGCGGGCATGCGTGTCATCACGGCGCCGTTGGTGGCCGGGGAACGCGTGTTCGTGGTCGGCCTCGACCGCAGCGTGACCGCCTTCGACGCCTTGAACGGCGCCAAGCTGTGGTCGGTCCAGCGCCCCGGTGATGCGCTGACGTTGGCGCAGGCGGGTGTGGCGATAGCGTTCAAGAACACGTTGCTGGTCAGCCAGGGCTCGCGCTTGGCAGCGCTCGATCCGGCCAACGGTGCCGTGATCTGGGATGCGGCTTTGGCCACACCACGCGGTGCCAATGAGATCGAACGGCTGGCTGATTTGGTTGGGCCAGCGGTGCGTGTCGGCAATGTTGTTTGTGTTCGTGCGTACCAGGCCAGCGTGGGTTGCGTCAACGCCGACACCGGGCAACTGCTGTGGACGAAGACTTTCGGCGGGCGCGGTGGGCTGGCGGCCGACGAGCATCACGTGTATGCAGCGGATGCCGCTGACCGCATCACCGCGTGGAAAGCCGACACCGGTGAGGTCGCGTGGAGTACCGACGCCTACCTGTACCGGCAACTGACGGCACCGTTCAGCCTCGGTCCCGTCGTCGTGTTCGGTGATTTCGAAGGGCAGTTGCACTTTCTTTCGGCAGACCGCGGCGTGGCGCAGCTGATCCTGCCGACCGACGGCGCACCGATGGCCGCGGCACCTGCGGTGTCGGGCACCACGGTGCTGATCGTCACCCGCGACGGCGGGCTGTTCGCGTTGCGGCCTGAATGACGCGGCTTGCGCACGGACTGTGTCGATGAAACCGGTCATCGCCATCGTCGGCCGACCGAATGTCGGCAAGTCCACGTTGTTCAATCGCATCACCAAAAGCCGCGACGCGATCGTCGCGGATTTTTCCGGGCTGACCCGTGATCGCCACTACGGCGATGGCCGCATCGGTGACCGTGAATTCATCGTCGTCGATACCGGTGGCTTCGAGCCGACCTGCGACACGGGCATCGTCAAGGAAATGGCCAAGCAAACGCGCCAGGCAGTGGCCGAGGCCGATGCGGTGATCTTCGTTGTCGACATCCGCGGTGGCTTGTCGGCGCAGGACCACGACATCGCCCGTTACCTGCGCACCGTCGGCAAGACGGTGGTGGTGGCGGCCAACAAGGCCGAAGGCATGGTCGATTCGCCGCTGCTGGGCGAGTTCTACGAGCTCGGCATGGGCGAGCCGCACCCAATTTCGTCGGCACACGGCCAGGGCATCCGCAGCCTCACCGAGGCGGCGCTTGCCAGCTTCCCGTTTGATGACGACGCCGACGCCGACTCCGGCGACGATGAGGCCAAGCCGATCCGGCTGGCGGTGGCTGGTCGGCCCAACGTCGGCAAATCGACGCTGATCAACACCTGGCTGGGAGAAGAGCGGCTGGTGGCGTTCGACATGCCGGGCACCACCCGCGACGCGATTACTGTGCCCTTCGAGCGGAATGGCCAAAAGTACGAATTGATCGACACCGCCGGCCTGCGTCGCAAGGGCAAGGTGTTCGAGGCGATCGAGAAGTTCTCGGTGGTCAAGACGCTGCAGGCCATAGCTGACGCCAACGTGGTGCTTCTGCTGCTTGATGCGACGCAGGGCGTGACCGATCAGGACGCGCACATCGCCGGCTACATCCTGGAGAGCGGCCGCGCCGTGGTGATTGCGGTCAACAAATGGGACGCCGTCGACGACTACCAGCGGCAGCAGCTGCAACGCTCGATCGAGCAGCGTCTGGCTTTTCTAAAATTCGCACCGGTGCTGAACATTTCCGCTATCAAGCGGCAGGGTCTGGGGCCGGTGTGGAAGTCCATCGCCGACGCGCACGCTTCAGCCACGCGCAAGATGTCGACGCCGGTGCTGACCCGCTTGCTGCTCGACGCCATCGAACATCAGGCACCGCAGCGTGCCGGCATGTTCCGACCGAAACTGCGCTACGCGCATCAGGGCGGCATGAACCCGCCGATCGTGGTGGTGCACGGCAATTCGCTGGAACACGTGACCGACGGCTACAAGCGCTTCCTCGAAGGGCGTATTCGTGATCACTTCAAATTGACCGGCACGCCGATGCGCATCGAAATGCGGTCCGGCAAGAACCCCTTCGATGCCAAAGGCTGAAGGGGATTTCGCCGACGGGTCGGCTCCAGCAGAGGCGTGTGTTAACGTTTCTGTAGACAAGAAATTCAACACGGAGAATATCGTGAGCAATAAAGGCCAGCTGCTGCAAGATCCTTTCCTGAACGTGCTGCGCAAGGAGCATGTGCCGGTGTCGATCTACCTGGTCAATGGCATCAAGTTGCAGGGGCACATCGAGTCATTTGACCAATACGTCGTGTTGCTGCGCAACACCGTGACGCAGATGGTTTACAAGCATGCGATCTCGACGGTGGTTCCAGGCCGTGCGGTAAATTTCCACGCGCCAGACGCCCCCGAAGCGGCGTGAATCTACTCAAAGACCACCGCGCGGCTGTGTCGTCATCTTGAATCCCGATCTGTCTGCCACGTTCGACCCGAGTCCCGCGCGAGCGATTCTCGTGGGTGTGGCGATCGGCCGCGCTCCGGGTTTCGACGACACGCTCGACGAGCTCGCACTTTTGGCCGAGTCGGCCGGTGACATTGCGGTCGCTCGCGTGACCGCACGCCGCAAGGCGCCGGATCCAGCCCTGTTCATCGGCTCGGGCAAGGCCGACGAAATCAAGGCCTTGGTCGAGATGCACCGTGCCGAGGTTGTGCTGTTTGACCAGGCGCTGGGTGCCGCGCAGCAACGCAACTTGGAGCGACATCTGGGGGTGGCGGTCGCTGACCGAACGATGTTGATTTTGGAGATCTTCGCTGACCGGGCGCAAAGCCATGAAGGCAAGCTGCAGGTCGAGCTGGCGCGGCTTCAGTACCTGTCCACCCGTCTGGTGCGCCGCTGGAGCCACCTGGAGCGCCAACGCGGCGGCATCGGAAACCGCGGCGGCCCGGGCGAGGCGCAGATCGAGTTGGACAAGCGAATGATCGGCGAGCGCATCAAGTCGGTGAAGGAGCGGCTGGACAAGGTCAAGCGCCAGCGCAACACGCAGCGCAAGTCTCGCGAGCGCAGTGAGACTTTCCGCGTGTCACTGGTCGGCTACACCAATGCTGGCAAATCGACGCTGTTCAACAAGCTGGTGAAAGCGCGCGCGTACGCTGCGGACCAGCTGTTCGCGACGCTCGACACCACCACACGGCAGATGTACCTGCAGGAGGCCGGTCGAAACGTGTCGCTGTCCGACACCGTAGGGTTCATTCGCGACCTGCCGCACAAGTTGGTCGAAGCCTTCGAGGCCACCTTGCAGGAGGCTGCACAGGCTGATCTGCTGCTGCATGTCGTCGATGCGGCGAGTGCGAACCGAGATGAGCAGCGCTTCGAGGTGGAGCGGGTGCTGGCCAGCATCGGTGCGGCCCAGGTGCCGCAGATTCTGGTGTTTAACAAGGCCGATCTGCTGGAGCCGCATCAGTCTCCGCACACTGAAGTCGATGCGATCGTCTTCGACGACGGGCGCCTGGTGCCGCGGGTGTTCATCAGTGCCGAGCAGGGCACGGGGCTGGAAGCGCTGCGGCACCTCGTCGCCGAATTTGCCACCGGCGTCGCGACAGCTGCCTTGAATTCCAGCCCTATGCCACTCACATCTCCCGCTGAAGCCGACGACATCGGCGCTTCGCCGCTCTCAGAATTCACCGGAACTTTTCCCCTCCACGCATGAAGATCAGCCGTCCCACCGAAGTCCCGGGCCGTCCCGTTTCGCCCTGGCGTGCCCTGGCACAGAGCGCCAAGGTGTTGTGGTCCAGCGTGTTCGCCCACCTGATGGCGCGGTTGTCCGTTCGGCGCTCCATATCGCCGGCCGGTCAGGCCGATCCCTACCTGAACAAGGGCGACGGCCCGCCCGATCTCGACGAGCTGTGGCGCGACTTCAACAAGAAGCTCAGTGGCCTGTTCGGCGGCAAGGGCGGTGGCTCTCGCACGCCGAGCCCGGGTGACGGAGGAAATTTCCAGCCCGACATGAAGAGCGCCGGCATCGGCGTCGGC
>JANPNF010000193.1:0-2146 GCA_031427315.1 Burkholderiales bacterium
TGCAACCGCTGCTGGAAGACACGGGCATCAAGCCCGGCCCCACGCAGATCCGCACCACGCGCGACGCCTTCCTGGACCTGCTGCGCATCCGTGCGAGCACCTCGCTGCTGCGCCTGCGCACGTCGGGCGACGTGGCGGCCCGGCTGCGCTTCGTCAACACCGGCCCCGCGCAGAACGCCAGCGTGGTGGCCGGCGTGCTGGACGGCCGCGGCCACGCGGGCGCGGGCTGGCGGGGATTGATGTTCGCCATCAACGTGAACCCGCAGGCGCAGACATTGGTGCTGCCGGAACTGCAGGGCCGCCGCTGGGAACTGCACCCCGTGCACCTGGCCGCCGGTGCGGCCGACCCGCGCCCGAAACGCGACGCCCGCTGGGACAGCGCCACCGGCACCCTGCAGCTGCCGCCACGCACAGCGGTGGTCTACGTCGAGCGGTAGCCGGGGTCCGCCCGCGCAAACCGCACCAGCGTCCGTCTATCGGCGACCGCCGCCGTACCCCGGTCGACGCCGCCGGTGCCGCACGAGCAGTATGCGGGGCTTCCCGGCGACAACGCGGTAGACGACCGCGTACTTGAAGACACGAAACGGATGAATCCTCCTGCCGCGCGACAGGGGCGTTCCCAGGTCGGGATGCTCGACCAGAAGTTTAGCCACTCTCTCGAACTCGGCGAGGAATCGCGCCACCGTGCGCTGGCTTGCATGCCTTGCAAGGTGCTGTACGGCCTCATCCAGGTCGGTCTCGACCTTTGGATGAACGGAGTACGTCATCCGAGGTGTTTGGCGCGTAGGCGGGCGAGCGCTTCCTGTCCATCAACCGCAGTGACGACGCCCGAGTCAAGCTCGGCATCGCGCTCGTCAGCGACCACTTCCCATTCGCGATCGAGGTCTTCATCGTGATCGATGCTGTCGAGCAGGATGTCAAGCAGCCGCGCCCTGTCGCCTGCAGACAGCTTCAGGAGCTCTGCTTGAAGGCTGTCCAATGTCATGTCCATGGCGCAGGGTCCTCGGTGGCGTTGAGTGAGTGGTCAATGTGCCGGATGCAAGGTTTCGCCGGCCTTCAGGCGGTACACGGTGCCGCAGTACGGGCAGCGGCCTTCGCCCGTGGTGGCCACGTCGAGAAACACCTTCGGGTGGCCGCTCCACAGGGGCATGCGCGGGTTGGGGCAGAAGGTGAGGCCGCGGCCGCTCAGTTCGGCGGCGGCCAGTTCCACCAGACCTTTGGGTGGGGGTGCGCTCATACCAGCGTCAACCAGTCGGCGTACTTGTCGTTGCGGCCGTTCACGATGTCGAAGAAGGCGGCCTGGATCTTCTCGGTGATGGGGCCGCGCGTGCCGGCAAACTCGCCGCTGCCGAGTTCGATGCGGTCGAGCTCGCGGATCGGTGTCACCTCGGCCGCGGTGCCGGTGAAGAAGGCCTCGTCGCAGATGTAGACCTCGTCGCGCGTGATGCGCTTTTCCACGAGCTTCAACCCATGATCCTGGCAGATGTTGAAGATGGTGTCGCGCGTGATTCCATTCAAGGCGCCTGCCGACAGGTCGGGCGTGTAGACCACGCCTTTCTTGATGACGAAGATGTTCTCGCCCGCGCCTTCGCTGACGAAGCCGGAAGGGTCGAGCAACAGAGCCTCGTCGTAGCCCTCGTCGGTGGCCTCCATGTTGGCCAGGATGCTGTTGGTGTAGTTGCTGACGGCCTTGGCCTGCGTCATGGTGATGTTGACGTGGTGGCGCGTGTAGCTGCTGGTCTTGACGCGGATGCCGCGCTTCAGACCTTCTTCGCCCAGGTAGGCGCCCCAGGGCCAGGCAGCGACCATGATGTGGATGTCGTTGCCCTTGGGGCTGACGCCGAGCTTCTTGTCGCCGATCCAGATCAGCGGGCGCAGATAGCAGCTTTCCAGCTTGTTCACGCGCACCACTTCACGCTGCGCGTCCATCACCTGCTGCGGCGTGAAGGGGATCTTCATGCGCAGGATCTTGGCGCTGTTGAAGAGCCGCTCGGTGTGTTCCTGCAGGCGGAAGATGGCCGTGCCGCGGGCGGTGTTGTAGGCCCGCACGCCCTCGAAGGCGCCACAGCCGTAGTGCAGCGTGTGCGACAGCACGTGGATCTTGGCGTCGCGCCATTCGACGAGCTCGCCGTCCATCCAGATCTTG
>JANPNF010000194.1:0-10470 GCA_031427315.1 Burkholderiales bacterium
GCCTGTTCGGCAAGGCCCAGGCCGAACTGCTCCGGCACGATCAGCATGCCCAGATTCATCTGCAGAAACTGGCGGGTGAACAGCAGGCTGCGCATGCCGCCGAAGGCACCCGGCGAGGCACTCAGCAGGCCGGCCACGGTGCCGCTCATCGCGGCGGGGCCCGACGGCAAACCGTCTTCGGCCACCGGGCGCGAGGCCCAGTCGAGCGCGTTGATCAGCAGCGGCGTCGGAAAACCGTTGTACTCGGGCGAGACCAGCAGCAGCGCCTCGTGATCGGCGAAGAGCCGCCGCAAAGTTCGTGCGCCTTCGGGCATGCCGCGCGCCTCGATGTCGGCGTCATAAATCGGCAACGCCAGCGCGCGCAGATCGACCGGCGTGACCGCTGCGCCAGCCTGTTCGAGCTCGCGCGCAGCCACCGCGGCGAGCCGTTGATTTAGCGACCCGTGACGGGCGCTGCCGGCGATGACCAGAACACGGGGCGCGCCCATCGCAGGCTTAGTCACTGCGCTCATTGAGCGTTTTGCCGCGGGTCGGTGCGGCGTTCCGCCTGATCGCGCAGGGCATCGATCTGTCTCAACAGTTGGGCATGGGACTGCGGCATCGGTGGCCTCCAAGGGCAGAGTCAAGGACGTGATCGACCATTGTGGCGTCGGCTATCTGGCCACGCGCGGCAGGTGGAATGCGGCGCACGGATCGGGCCGCTCGACCCGCGCGGTGAACCAAGCCTCGTCATAAGGGCCGTCGGCGACCATGGCGCCCTCTTCGGCACGTTCGAGGAAGGCGATGCTGACGACGCCTTCGGTGGGCGCCGCCGCCAGGTAGTGCGGCACGCCGATGTCGCGCCGCACATGGCCGTTGCCTGCGATCAGCACCACCCGCACGCTGGGCGGCGCGCTGGTCATCGCAGCCGCCAGCGCCGCATCACGGGCCCTCTGTGCCAGGGCCATCGGCGCAATCATCGCGGGCGGCAGCGCGCCGCAGTGGCCAGTATCGACCTGCTGGCGCAGCAGGGCGTCTTGTGTGGCTGTCCAGGCCGCGGGCGAGCCATCAGCGGGATCGGGCGCCGTCAGCCAGCGCTGCAAATCCGCTGGCGCCAGCGCCACGCCGCCGCGCACCACACCGCTTGCCTCGGCGCGGCTCAGGTTGCCGCCGACCACGCTGGCGCCACCCACCAGCGCCGCGTTGAACAGCGGCCGGTGCAGCGGCCAACGCCAGCCTTTCTTGTCGAGCTGCCCGGCGCTCACCACCGCCTCGGTGTCGCGCCCCGCCGCCGCCACCGCCGCGTTGTGCTCGCGGTCGATCTGCTCGAAGACCACCCTGGTCGGCCGGCCATCGGCCAGCAGTGCGCGCAGCAGCGCGGCGCGCAGGCGATGCTGCGCAGCGTTGTCGTGGATTTCGCCCAGCAGCACATACCGCGCGGAGCGCAGGCGCAGGGCCAGCGCAGCAACATCGATCGATCGGCCGGAGGCATCTACGGCCACATCAGCGGCCACATCAGCGGCCACATCAACGGCCGCATCAATCGCAGGATCGCTGGCCGCTTCACTGTGCTTCGACACCGATGCAGGCGGCGCGCCGATGTCAGCAGCCCACCCGCTCACCGACACCAGCGCGCACGCCGATGCCAGCACGGCGGCCCCGGTTTTGTGCTTCAGGCAGCGCAGCGGCATCAGCTCGCGCGGCGTTGCAGCGCCGTGCCAGCCATCACAGCGTGGCGAGGGCGTCACGCACGGCCTTCGCGGTCAGGATCTCAGGCAACAGCAGCGGCCGGCGGCCCGGGCCCAGCAGCGCATACACCGGCACGCCGTTGCGGCCGAAGCGGGCCAGCGCCTTGGTAATGCGGGCGTCTCGCTGCGTCCAATCGGCTCGCATCAATGCCACATTCGCCTGCGCGAAGGCCTGCATCGTGGCGTCGGTGTGCAGCACCAGCCGCTTGTTGACCTGGCAGCTGACGCACCACGCTGCGGTAAAATCGACGAACACCGGCTGACCGGCGGCGAGCCGCTCGGCAATCACCGTCTCGTCGTAGGGCGCCCAGGCTGCATCAGGCGAGCCTGGCACTGCGGTGTGGGAGACGGCATCGCCGCCACGCAGGGTCGCGGCTGGCCAGCCCCAGGCCAGCGCAGCGACCAGCATCACGCCAGCCATCGCGCGACGCGCCCACGGCAGGGTTGTGCCAACGCTGCTGTCTCCACACGCAACCCAGATCGCAAACGCCAGCACCACCAGCGCGATCAGCGCTTTCGCGGCGCCGTCGATGCCTACTTGCTGGCCGAGCACCCAGACCAGCCAAACCACCGTCAGGAACATCGGAAAAGCCAGCGCCTGCTTCAGCCGCAGCATCCAGGCGCCCGGCCGCGGCAGCCGCGAACGCCAGCCTGGCATTAACACCAGCAGCGCATACGGCAGCGCCATGCCGAGGCCGAGTGCACCGAACACGCTGAGGCCCACCCCCGGCGATTGGGTGATCGCGTAGCCGAGCGCCGCCCCCATGAACGGCGCGGTGCACGGGCTGGCCGCCACCACCGCGAGCACGCCCGAGGCCAGCGCATCGACCGCCGGTCGCCGGTCGCGCCACGCAGCCAGACCTTGCGGCAGCAGGCCGCCGAACTCGAACGCGCCCATCAGGTTCAGGCCGAGTGCAAAGAACAGCACCGCCAGCACGAACACGACGCCCGGCTCCTGCAACTGGAAGCCCCAGCCGATCGCACTGCCAGCGGCGCGCAAAGCGAGCAGCAGCGCCGCCAACGCCAGGAAGCTCATCACGACCCCCGCGCTGTAGGCCAGCGCATGCGTGCGCAACGCCGCGGCGGCGGGCGGCCCGTCGCCGCTGTGCTTGACCAGGCTCAACAGCTTGATCGACAGCACCGGAAACACGCAGGGCATCAGGTTCAGCACCATGCCACCGACGAAGGCGAGCAGCAGCGCCGTGGCCCAGCCGAGGTCGGCGCCGCCGCCGAGTGTGTCGGGTGTTGCAGCGCTGGCCTCGGTGGCCGCCAGCGCCTTCGCCCCGGCCGGCCACACCAACGCGGCGACGGCCCGCACCGTTGTGTCGAATTCGGCCGACCGCCGCGGGCCGCCCCAGACGGTGGGCACCCCGGGCGCGGTGTCGCCTTGCGCCACCGCGATGCCCGACAGCGACGCCGGTGCCGCCACGCCGTCGAGCAGGCGCAGCCGAACCGCATACCCGCTGTCGGTGCGAAACAGCTCGTGCAGCGCCGGCTCGATCAGCTGGCCCTGGTAGGGAAACACTTGCACGGCGGGCCGGGGAGCCGCGGCCTCCAACGATTTCGAGAAGGTGATCAACACGTCGCGCCCGGCCTGCTGCGCATCGACGGCCCAGCCTGTCAGCGGCGCTGACTGCTCACCACTCGTGTGCTCGAACAGCGCGGTGTGCTCGGTGCTGCCCGGCGTGACGGCATCGGCTGATGCGCCGCCGTCGACGACGGGCAGTTTCAGCGTCAGCGTGGCGCTTTCGGGAATGCAGACGTCCCGGCAGACCAGCCAGGTGGCGTTGGCCTGCAACTTCAGCGTGCTGCCCGGCCGCGCATCGGCCGGCGGGGTGTAGACCAGCGGCAGCAGCAGCTCGCCTTCATAGCCGTAGTTGACCAGCGGGCCGATCGAAAGCCGCTGGGGTGCCGGCCATTCGATCTCACCGGCCTCGCTGCCCGCGGGCAGCGTCCAGCTCAGCGTGGTGGGCAGGCCTGAGTCGCCCGGGTTGCGCCAGTAGGTGTGCCAGTGCGGGGCGTGCTGCAAACGCAGCCCGACGCGCAAGGGCACACCGGGCTGCACCGCGCTGCGCTCGGCCACCAGCTCGGCGGTGACGTGCTCGGTTTTCACCGGCTGTGCAGACACCGGCAACGTGGCGGTGAACGCAGCGAGCAGCCCGCCGAGCCCCGCCCGCAGGGTCGCCGCGGTGAGGTGCCCGCACAGCCACCGCGCGGGTCGTCGATCAGGTGCCGAGGCGCTCATCCAGGTTTTTTACTCTCAGGTTCGAAAGGCTGGATTTTGGTCGGCGCCGTAAGTTTCATTTCATGGCGCCGTCGATGCCCCTGCCTGCCGCATCAACGACACCGTGTTGCAGGGCGCAAGGCCGCGCAGGCGCGCAGCGCGGCGGGGGATGGTGCTAAGGTTCTTGGTACGCGGGGCGGCCCCCGACCCTGCGGTTCCATTCACTTTCCTTAGACTCAGACTCATGGCAAAAATCGACCGCTTGATGGTGGGCGAATCGATGGTCGGCGACGGCAATGAAGTGGCGCACATCGATCTGCTGATCGGCCCCCGCGGCAGCGCGGCCGAAACCGCGTTCGCCAACGCGCTGGTCAACAACAAGGACGGCTTCACCTCGATGCTGGCCGTGATCGCTCCCAACCTTTTGACCAAGCCGGCCACGGTGATGTTTAACAAGGTCACGATCAAGGGCGCGAAGCAGGCGGTGCAAATGTTCGGCCCAGCGCAGCGCGGCATCGCGATGGCGGTGGCTGATTCGGTCGAAGACGGCACCATTCCGATGATCGAAGCCGACAACCTGTTCATCTGCGTCAGTGTGTTCATCCACTGGCTGGCTGAAGACGACCGAAAAATCCTGGACCACAACTACTTGGCGACCAAGGAGGCAATCCAGCGCGCCGTCAGCGGCTCGCCGACGGCCGCCGAGGTGGTTGCGAAAAAGGGCTCGACGCCGTACCCGTTCGCGGCGGGCTGATCAAGCGCTCAGCGCTGCACGCGCCGCTCGATGACGACGCCCACCGCCTCGACATCGGGAAACTTCTTCGGCTTGACCACCTTCACCCGCACCCAAGCGGCACCGAAGTCGACGATCAGCATCTCGGCAATCGTCTCAGCGAACGACTCCAGCAGCGTCAGCTGGTGATCGCGGTACAGCGCCTGCAGCCGCTCACGCACCGCGCCGTAATCGATGGTGTCGGCGATGCAGTCGGTCTCGCAGGCTTGGGCGCGCGGCAGCCCGGCATGCACATCGACGACGATCGTCTGCGGGCGATGAAGCTCGGTGGCGTGGATGCCGATCACCGTCTGCCCGGTGTAGCCCTTGATGAAGATGACGTCCATCGGTTGTGAGGCGTCTGCAAGGGCGACGCTGCGGAGCGGCGAGGTCTCGGAAGCGGAATCGATGTGGGAATGGTTTGACACGGCAGCGTGGGGTGAGCGCAGGATCGTCGAGGGCCATGCCGCGACAACGCGTCGATTTTGTCATCGGCGACGGCGTGCGCTGAAACCGCGCTGAAAGACCCGCCGCTTTGCGCTCAAGTCGCGGCACACCGTGCCGATACCACGATCAACCCCGAAGCGTGTCTTCGCCTTGCCGAGTTCGCCATGCTGCGCTTTGTCCCGTCTGCCCTGATTGCCGTTGTCGCGTTGATGCTGGCGGGTTGCGACCTGCTGGGCATCGAGTCGCCCGAGAAAATCGCGGCTGCGCGCACGGCTGAAGGCGCGGCTGTAGGCGGCGCCTGTCGCCACGCAGGTCGGGCCATCGAGGACTGCTACATGCTGAACAAGAAGGCCGACAAGGCCGCCGTTTTCGCCGGCTGGCGCGACATGAACGACTACATGCGCGAGAACAAGATCGAGCCGGTCTCACCGCAGCTCGACAGCCCGGTCACCACCGCGATCCGCAAGACGCCGGAGGCCGACGCGCCCGAGACGGCTGCCGACACCGACACCCACACCGCCAAAGCACCGAAAGACGCCAAGGAACCGGCGCCGCATTGAGCGCGGCCTGATTGGAACGGGCACCACGCGAGCCCACACAATGGCCGCATGACCTCCGCCTTCCGGTTGCTGCTGGGCGACCCCGATTTTCGCCGTGGCGTGCGCGAGATGCGCAGCCTGGCAGCCGGCATCGGCGCCTGGGGGCTGGTGACCGGCGTGGCCATGGTCAAGGGCGGCCTCAGCGTGCCGCTGGCGGCGCTGATGACGCTGCTGGTCTACGCCGGCAGCGCCCAGTTGGCGGCGCTGCCCCTGCTGGCAGCCGGGGCGCCGATGTGGGTGATCTGGGCGGCCGGGTTCTGCGTCAACTTGCGCTTCGTGATCTACAGCGCCGGCTGGCGCACGGTGTTTGCACCGCTGCCACGGCCCTACAGACTGCTGCTGGGCTACCTTGCGGTGGATTTGAGCGTGATCGGTTTCCAGCGCGCCTACCCCGCCGATGAACACGGGCCGAGCCGCGCACCGGGGCAGCTGCCTTACTTCCTCGGTGGGGCGCTGCTGCTGTGGGTGGCCTGGCAGGTGCCCTCGCTGCTCGGGATCGCGCTCGCCAACGTGATCCCCGACGCCTGGGGCCTGGGCTTTGCCGGGACGCTGGCGATGGTCGGCATCACCTACAGCCTGCTGTCTGACCGCAGCACCTGGGTGGTCGCCGGGGTCGCGGGCACTGCAGCGGTGGCGGCGTTCGCGCTGCCGCTCAAGCTCAACATCATCGTCGCCATCGCGGCCGCGATGGCCGCGGGTCTCCTGATCGAGCAGGGGCAGAACGCGGCCCGGCGCCTGCGCCGGCCGGCCTGAAAGCCTTTCATGAGTGACACGGCCCAAACCACCCTCACCATCGTCGGGCTGGCGGTCATCAGCGTCGTCTCGCGGGGGTTCTTTCTGTTTCCGGAGCGCGAGGTGCCGATTCCGGTGTGGCTGCAGCGTGGCTTGAAGGTCGCGCCACTGGCGGCGCTGTCAGCGGTGATCGTGCCCGAGATCGTGATGACGCAAGGCCACCTGATCAGCACCTGGCAAGACGCGCGGCTGCCGGCGGCGCTGGCCGCCACGCTCTGGTACGCGTGGCGGCCCGGCGTGCTGGGGCCGCTGTTGGCGGGGCTGGCGGCGTACCTGCCGCTTCGGATGTTTTGCGGCTGGTGAGTCGCGCAGCGCCGATGGGCGACCTTAAACTCACTAAGCCTTTCGACCAGACCCGCCCATGAACGCCCTTCGATTCACCGATCTCATCGCCGCCAACCGTGTGGCGGGCCAGCGGGTGTTCGTCCGCGTCGATTTCAACGTGCCGCAAGACGATGCCGGCCACATCACCGACGACACCCGCATCCGCGCCTCGCTGCCGTGCATCGAGGCGGCGCTGAAGGCCGGTGCGTCGGTGATGGTTACCTCGCACCTGGGCCGGCCGACCGAAGGCCACTGGACCACCGAAGACTCGCTGGCACCGATTGCGGCGCATGTCAGCGAGCTGCTGGGCCGCCCGGTGCCGCTGATCACCGACTGGGTCGACGGCGTGACAGTGAACGGCCGGGCCCTCGCGCCCGGCGAGCTGGTGCTGCTGGAGAACTGCCGCCTGAACGTCGGTGAGGCCAAAAACGACGAGGCACTGAGCCGCAAGATGGCCGCACTGTGCGACATCTATGTCAACGACGCGTTCGGCGCCGCACACCGCGCGCAGGCCTCGACGCACGGCATCGCAAAGTACGCCCCAATCGCCTGTGCCGGCCCGCTGCTGGCAGACGAAGCCGACGCGATCACGAAGGTGCTGGCCGCCCCGCGTCGGCCGCTGATCGCGATCGTCGCCGGCAGCAAGGTCAGTACCAAGCTGACGATCTTGGAGGCGCTGTCGGCCAAGGTCGATGGGCTGATCGTCGGCGGCGGCATCGCCAACACCTTCATGCTGGCGGCCGGCCTGCCAATCGGCAAGTCACTCGCCGAAGCCGCCCTGGTCGACAAGGCAAAAGCGGTGATCGCTTCGATGAAGGCGCGCGGCGCCGAGGTGCCCATCCCGGTCGATGTCGTCACCGCGAAAACATTTGCAGCCGACGCCCTCGCCACCACCAAGGCGGCCACCGACGTGTCGGCCGACGACCTGATTCTCGACATCGGCCCGAAGACCGCAGCGGCCCTCGCCGACACGTTGAAGTCGGCCGGCACCATCGTCTGGAACGGCCCGGTCGGCGTGTTCGAGTTCGCGGCGTTCTCGCACGGCACCGAAGCGATTGCGCACGCGATTGCGGCGTCGAGCGCGTTCAGCATCGCTGGTGGCGGCGACACCTTGGCCGCAATCGCGAAGTTCGGCGTCGAGCGCGGCATCGGCTACATCTGCACCGGCGGCGGGGCGTTTCTTGAAATGCTCGAAGGCAAGGTGCTGCCGGCGATAGCGATCCTCGAGCAGCGCGCGCAAGACGCCCCGGCCTGAGCGGCCGACGACCTCCTCCACGGCCTGACGATTCCGCGTACCCCCTGATGCTTCGCGCCACCAAGATCGTCGCCACCCTGGGGCCCGCCTCCAGCTCCGCCGAGGTGCTGGAGCGGTTGATCCGCGCCGGGGTCGATGTGATGCGGCTGAACTTCTCGCATGGCACGGCGCAGGACTACATCGATCGCGCGGCGCTGGTGCGGGAAGTTGCCAAGCGGGTCGGCAAGGAGGTCGCGCTGATGGCCGATCTGCAGGGCCCGAAGATCCGCGTCGGCAAGTTCGAGGGCGGCAAGACGATGCTCGAAGCCGGTCAGGCCTTCGTCCTCGATGGCGAGACCACCGCGCTCGGCACGAACGAGCGCGTCGGCCTCGACTACAAAGAACTGCCACGCGACGTGCGCCCCGGCGACACGCTGCTACTCAACGACGGGCTGCTCAAACTCACCGTCGATGCGGTGAAAGGTGCCGAAGTGCACACCACGGTGGTGATCGGCGGCGAGCTGTCGAACAACAAGGGCATCAACAAGGCGGGCGGTGGCCTGACCGCACCCGCGTTGACGGCCAAGGATATGGAAGACATCAAGACCGCGATGAGCTTCCAGTGCGAGTAGTTGGCTGTGAGCTTCCCGAAAAGCGCGACCGACATGGAGATGGCGCGCCAGCTCGCCAACCTGGCCGGTGAGCCCTACAAACACAAGACGGCGCTGATCGCCAAAATCGAGCGCAGCGAGGCGATTCCGGTGCTCGAGAGCATCTTGAAGGCGAGCGACGGGATAATGGTTGCGCGCGGCGATCTGGCGGTCGAGGTCGGCAACGCGACCGTGCCGGCACTGCAGAAGAAGATGATCAAGATGGCGCGCGAGCACGACCGCATCGTCATCACCGCGACGCAAATGATGGAGTCGATGATCGTCAACCCGGTACCCACGCGTGCCGAGGTCAGCGATGTGGCGAACGCGGTGCTCGACGGCACCGACGCGGTGATGCTGAGTGCCGAAACGGCGGCCGGCAAGTACCCGGTTGAAACCGTCGAGATGATGGCCAGCATCTGCCTGGAGGCCGAGCGCGCCGAGGAAATCTCGCTCGATGCTGGCTTCACCAACAAGCTGTTCGGCCGCATCGACCAGTCGATCGCGATGGCCGCGCTGTTCACCGCGCACCACCTCGGCTGCAAGGCGATCCTCGCGCTGACCGAGTCGGGCTCGACCGCGCTGTGGATGAGCCGCTACAAGGTCCATGTGCCGATCTATGGCCTGACCTCCCAGGTCAACAGCCAGCGCAGGATGGCGCTCTACCGCAATGTGCGCCCGCTGCTGATGCCCAACTTCACCGACCGCGACCAGGCCCTCGCCTGCGCCGAGGCCTTGCTGGTCGAGGAGGGCGTGTTGAAGCCTGGTGACACGTATGCGATCACGGTCGGCGAGCCGATGGGCTACCCGGGCGGCACCAACATGCTGAAGGTTTGTCGCGTGGCCTGACCCACGGCAGCCGAGCTCTCAACCCATTTCATCCCTCCTCAAGGACCGACCATGCCACTCGTCTCCATGCGCCAGTTGCTCGACCACGCGGCCGAGCACACCTACGGCATTCCGGCCTTCAATGTGAACAACCTCGAACAGGTGCAGGCGGTAATGTCGGCCGCCGACGAGGTCGGCGCGCCGGTCATCCTGCAAGCCAGCGCCGGGGCCCGCAAGTACGCCGGTGAGCCGTTCATCAAGCACCTGATTCAGGCGGCGGTCGAGAGCTGGCCGCACATCCCGCTGGTGATGCACCAGGACCACGGCCAGAGCCCCGAGGTGTGCCAAGGCGCGATCAACCTGGGTTTCAGCTCGGTGATGATGGACGGCTCACTGCAGGCCGACGGCAAGACCATTGCCAGCTACGACTACAACGTCGAGGTCACGCGCAAGGTGGTCGAGATGGCGCACCGGCTCGGCGTGACCGTGGAAGGCGAGCTGGGCTGCCTGGGTTCGCTGGAAACGATGAAAGGCGACAAGGAAGACGGCCACGGCACCGACGCCACGATGACGATGGAGCAGCTGCTGACCGACCCGGAAGAAGCCGCCGACTTCGTCAAGAAAACACAGCTCGATGCGCTCGCGATTGCCATCGGCACCAGCCACGGCGCGTACAAGTTCACCCGCAAGCCCACCGGCGACATTCTGGCGATCGGCCGCATCAAGGAAATCAACAAGCGCATCCCGAACACCCACCTGGTGATGCACGGCAGCTCCAGCGTGCCGCAAGAGTTGCTGGCCATCATTCGCCAGTACGGCGGCGACATGAAAGAGACCTACGGCGTGCCGGTCAGCGAGATCCAGGAAGCGATC
>JANPNF010000195.1:0-1600 GCA_031427315.1 Burkholderiales bacterium
GGCTGGTGTGGGACGACACCGCACCGACTTTGTTAGAAGTTGTTGCGGCAGCAGTTTAGCCCGGAAATTTCACGCAACTGCGCAGAAACGACACACCGGTGCCAAGCAGCGCCTGGCCTGCGCGATGACACAAAAATGGCCCGCAACCCAAGCCGGCGTGGGGGTTCCCAGCGGCCTATCTCGCTCATTGCGCATCGCCAGACTCGCAGTGCGCTCCAACCGCGTCAGCCAACCCCTTCAAAGCCTCACCCAAGGCCCTTCAGGTCATACAGTTGTCGTTGCGTGAAATATGAGCATTGGGTTCGCCGTGCACCTGCCGCTGTGAACGCAGCGCGGGCGGCAGTATTTCACGCTCACCACGCGCAGCCGTGCACGACTTGTCGCAACATGCTGCAGTGCGCCCCGGTATGGCCGATGATCTCTCGGATGGCCTGCGCGCGCAGGCTGCCGCCGCCATCACGCTGCCATGCCCCTGTGCTTCCGCCGAACCCTGCCTGCCGTGCTGGCGCTCGCGCTGTGGCTCGGCGGCCAGGGTCCCTGGGCCGGCGATGCGCAACGCATGTTGCAGGCCGCGCAGCGCCTGGGCCCGAGTGCGGTGGCCGCGCTGCCGGCGCTGCAGGCGCTGCTGCTGCGCAGTGCGCCACTCGACGACGAAGCGCAATTGGCCGCGGCGAACGGCTTCTTCAACCGCCGCATCGTGTTTGCCGAAGACATCGACGTCTGGGGCCAGGTCGACCACTGGGCCAGCCCGCTCGAAACCTTGGCCCAGGGCCGCGGCGACTGCGAGGACTACGTGATTGCCAAGTACTTCAGCCTGCTGCTCATGGGCATGCCGGTGTCGCGGCTGAGGCTGGTCTATGTTCTCGCCCAGGTCGCTGGCGAGAGCCGCGCGCACATGGTGCTGGCCTACTACGCGCGCCCGGATGCCGAACCGCTGATCCTGGACAACCTGATCACCGAGATGCGCCCGGCGTCGCGCCGGCCCGACCTGCAGCCGGTGTTCAGCTTCAACAGCGAGGGCTTGTGGCAGGGCGTCGGGACGCAGAGCGCGGGTGACCCTCAGGCGCGGTTGTCGCGCTGGCGCGAGGTGCTCGCCAAGGCCAGGGCGGAAGGTTTTCTTTGAGATGCAAGGTAAGGTGATGCGATGAGTCTGATGCGACAAATCGGGGTTTTGCTGGCGGCTGTGGTGCTGTTGGCGCTGGCTGGCGCGGTGGGCGTGAACCTGCTGTCGATGCGCGACACGCTGGAGGCGCAACTGCGCGTCAAGAACAGCGACAACGCGCAGAGCCTGGCGCTGGCGCTGTCGCAACAGCGGGGCGACGCGCAGCTGATGGAGTTGCTGCTGAGCGCGCAGTTCGACACCGGCGCGTACCGGCGCATCCGCCTGCTGCGCGGCGATGGGGGTGTGGCCTTCGAGCGCCAGGCCGAAGGGGTCGCGCAGCGCGCACCGGCCTGGTTCACCGCCGGTTGGCCCATTGAGTCGGTCCCCGGCGTGGCAAGGAGAATCGCCGTTTTCAGAAAAGCGAGGGGAACCCGCTCCTGGAAGCTTGGCCGGCATTCATTAGTCATCGTTCTCATTTCTGCTCCACCCCCTCCAGAT
>JANPNF010000196.1:0-6897 GCA_031427315.1 Burkholderiales bacterium
GCACGTTGTCGCCGCAAGTCGCCGCCGTCGGCAGCATCGCTTTCAACGAACGAGACCAGGTCATCGTGCAGGCGCGTGCAACGGGCTATGTCGAGCGATTGCACGTGCGCGCCACCCTCGATCGCGTGGCCAAGGGTCAGCCGCTGGCCGACCTCTACGTGCCCGACTGGGTTGCGGCGCAGGAAGAGTTCCTGTCGGTGCGCCGCATGCAAGGCACCGACCTCGCACCGCTCGATGGACTGGTAGACGGCGCGCGCCAGCGCATGCGCCAGGTCGGCATGAGCGACGCGCAGATCGCGCTCGTGGACCGCAGCGGCCGGACCCAGCCACGCCTCACGCTGGTGGCACCCATCGGTGGTGTCGTCACCGAGTTGCTGGTGCGCGAAGGCATGACCGTGGCGCCCGGCGCGACGCTGTTCCGCATCAACGGCTTGTCCACCGTGTGGGCCAATGCCGAGGTGCCCGAAAGCCAGTCGGCGTTGCTGCGCCCCGGTGCCAAGGTACAGGCCCGGAGCCCGGCTGCGCCCGGTGCGGTCTTCGAGGGCAAGGTGCAAGCCATCCTGCCCGACGTCAACCAGACCACCCGCACGCTGAAGGCTCGGGTCGAACTGGCGAACGCCCGCGGCGCATTGGTGCCGGGCATGTTCGTGCAGATGCAGTTCATGGATGTGCGCAACCAGAAGGCGCTGCTGGTGCCGACCGAAGCCATCATCCAGACTGGCAAGCGCACGGTCGTGATGCTGGCTGAACAGGGTGAACAATCGGGTGAAAGCAGCGGCCGCTTCCGCCCCGTCGATGTCGAGATCGGCATCGAGAGCGGCGGGCAGACCGAGGTCAAGCGAGGGCTGCAGCTCGCGCAACGCGTCGTGGTGTCGTCGCAGTTCCTGATCGATTCCGAGGCAAGCCTCAAAGGCGTCGAGGCGCGTCTCAACGTCGAGCCAGCGCCTGCGGCCGCGAACACCGCTGCGAGGCACAAGAGCAGCGCCACGGTCGACGCGATCGGCGGCGACACGATGACCCTGTCGCACGGCCCCATCGCGTCGATGAAATGGCCTGCGATGACGATGGACTTCAAGCTGCCCCAACGTGGCAATACAGGCAGTGCGCCGCGCGCGCTGAAGGCGGGCGACCGCATCGACTTCGAGTTCTACATGGACGCGGAGAACCTGCCGCAGTTGACCACCACGACGCTGCTGCAGACCGAACCGAAGCCGACGGCCGCCGCCCCATCGAGGAGCAAACCATGATCGCCCAGCTGATCCGTTGGTCGATCGCTAACCGTTTCCTGGTCCTGCTGGCCACGCTGATGCTCAGCGCCTGGGGCGTGTACTCGTTGCAGCGCACACCGCTGGACGCGCTGCCCGACCTGTCGGACGTGCAGGTCATCATCCGCACGACGTACCCGGGGCAGGCACCGCGCATCGTCGAGAACCAGGTCACCTACCCGATGACGACGACGATGTTGTCGGTGCCCGGTGCAAAAACGGTGCGCGGCTATTCGTTCTTTGGCGACAGCTTCGTCTACGTGCTGTTCGAAGACGGCACCGACCTGTACTGGGCCCGCTCGCGGGTGCTCGAGTACCTGAACCAGGTGCAGGCCAAGCTGCCACCCGGCGCCAAAGCCACGCTCGGGCCGGACGCCACCGGCGTCGGCTGGATTTACCAGTACGCGTTGGTCGACCGCAACGGAACGCAGGACGCCGGGCAGCTGCGCGCCTTGCAGGACTGGTTCCTGAAGTTCGAGCTGAAGACGGTGCCGAACGTGGCCGAGGTCGCCTCGGTCGGCGGCATGGTGCGCCAGTATCAGATCGTGCTCGACCCGGACAAGCTGGCCGCCTACGGCATTGCGCACACCAAGGTGGTGGAGGCGATCCAGAAGTCGAACCAGGAGGCCGGTGGTTCGGTGCTTGAACTTGGCGAGGCCGAGTACGTGGTGCGGGCTTCTGGCTACCTGCAATCGCTGGATGATTTCCGCAAGGTGCCGCTGGTCAGCACGGCGGCGGGCGTGTCGGTGCGGCTCGGCGATGTAGCGCGCATCCAGGTTGGGCCGGAGATGCGGCGCGGCATCGGTGAACTGGACGGTGAAGGCGAAGCCACCGGCGGCGTGATCGTGATGCGCTCGGGCAAGAACGCGCTGGAGACGATTGCTGCGGTCAAGGAAAAGCTGAAGTCCTTGCAGGCGAGTCTGCCCCAGGGCGTGGAGATCGTCCCGGTCTACGATCGCTCGGGCCTGATCGAGCGCGCGGTGGACAACCTCGGCCGCAAGCTGCTCGAAGAGTTCGCTGTCGTGGCGGTGGTGTGCTTCATCTTCCTGTTCCATTTGCGCTCGGCATTTGTGGCCATCGTGTCGCTGCCGCTCGGCATCCTGATGGCCTTCATCGTCATGCACTACCAGGGCGTGAATGCCAACATCATGTCGCTGGGCGGCATCGCGATCGCGATCGGTGCGATGGTCGATGCGGCGGTGGTGATGATCGAGAACGCGCACAAGCACCTGGAACGCTGGAGCCACGACCATCCGGACCAAAAGCTCGAAGGCGAAGCACGCTGGAAGGTGATCGGCGACTCGGCCGCCGAAGTCGGGCCGGCGCTGTTCTTTTCGTTGCTGATCATCACGCTGTCCTTCATCCCGGTCTTCACGCTGGAAGCGCAGGAAGGGCGGCTGTTCTCGCCGCTGGCCTTCACCAAGACCTATGCGATGGCGGCGGCGGCCGGGCTGTCGGCGACGCTGGTCCCGGTGCTGATGGGCTACCTGATCCGGGGACGCATTCCGGACGAGAAGAGCAACCCGCTGAACCGTTTGTTGATCGCGGTCTACCGGCCGATGTTGAACGTGGTGCTGCGCGCTCCCAAGACGACGCTGATCGTGGCCGCCGTCGTCGTCGTGCTGAGCCTGTGGCCCTTGCAGCATATCGGTGGCGAGTTCATGCCCAAGCTCGACGAAGGCGACCTGCTCTACATGCCGTCGGCCCTGCCGGGCTTGTCCGCCGGCAAGGCGGCCGAGTTGCTGCAGCAGACCGACCGGCTCATCAAAACCGTGCCCGAAGTCGCCAGCGTCTACGGCAAGGCCGGCCGCGCCGAGACCGCCACCGACCCGGCGCCGATGGAGATGTTCGAGACCACCATCCAGTTCAAGCCGAAGGATCAGTGGCGCGTCGGCATGACGCAGGACAAGCTGGTCGACGAGCTCGACCGCATCGTCAGGGTGCCGGGGCTGGCCAACATTTGGGTGCCGCCGATCCGCAACCGCATCGACATGCTGGCCACCGGCATCAAGAGCCCGGTGGGCGTGAAGGTGGCCGGCACCGACCTGGCCGTGATCGACCGCGTGACGGCCGAGATCGAGAGGGCGCTGAAGGACGTGCCGGGGGTCAGCAGTGCGCTGGCCGAACGGCTCACCGGTGGTCGCTACGTGGATGTGACGATCAACCGCGACGCTGCGGCGCGCTTCGGCATGAACATCGCCGACGTGCAGTCGGTCATCACCTCGGCGGTGGGTGGCGACAACATCGGCGAGACGGTCGAAGGCCTGCAGCGCTTCCCGATCAACCTGCGCTATCCGCGCGAGATGCGCGACTCGCTGGAGAAGCTGCGTGTGCTGCCCATCGTCACCGAAAAAGGTGCGCGGCTGGTGCTGTCGGACGTGGCCGCCATCCGGATCACGGACGGGCCACCGATGCTGCGCAGCGAGAACGCGCGTCTCTCCGGCTGGGTCTACGTGGACATTCGGGGCCGCGACCTGCGATCCGCAGTGAAGGACATGCAGCGCGTGGTGGCCGAGAAGGTGGTGCTGCCGGCGGGCTACTCGATCTCGTGGTCGGGGCCAGTTCGAGTTTCTGGAGCGTGCCACCGCGAAGCTGAAGGTGGTGGTGCCGGCTACCTTGCTGATCATTTTCGTGCTGCTTTATTTGACGTTCAAGAAGTTTGACGAAGCGCTCCTCATCATGGCGACGCTGCCGTTCGCACTGGTGGGAGGCATCTGGTTGTTGTACTTGCTCAGCTACAACCTGTCTGTTGCGGGCGCGGTCGGCTTTATCGCACTCGCAGGTGTGTCCGCCGAGTTCGGCGTGATCATGCTGCTGTACTTGAAGCAGGCGTGGGACGTGCGCCTCGCGCAAGGCACGACCAGCACGGCCGATCTGCTCGACGCAATTCGTGAAGGTGCGGTGCTGCGCGTTCGGCCGAAGGCAATGACCGTGGCCGTGATCCTCGCCGGCCTGTTCCCGATCATGTGGGGCACCGGCACCGGCTCGGAGGTGATGCAGCGCATCGCAGCGCCCATGGTGGGCGGCATGATCACCGCGCCGCTGTTGTCGATGTTCGTGATCCCGGCGGTGTACCTGCTCATGCGTCGTCGAAACGAGCGCTCGCTGCGCGCACGCGCAGACTGAACATGTCGCACCTTGAGTTCACGGCGAAGTTAAGCAAGCTGCGCCGCCCGGTGCTCGCGCTGGCGTTGCTGGCGGCCATCGTTCTGAACGCTGGGTGCGCCTCCACCATCCTTTCCTTCGGCGCCACTTCGCCTTCGATAAGCACCTCAGACGAAACCTGCTTTGAGCCTGCGTTGGCAGGTGCTGCAACGCCGCGGGTGACGTTGGTGTTGTCCGGCGGATCGGCCCGTGCCTTCGCTCACCTGGGGGTGTTGCGGGTGCTTCAACGCGAAGGGCTGGGCCCTGACTTGATCGTCGGCACCAGCGGCGGTGCCATCTTCGGGGCGCTGTACGCGCCAGGTCACAAGGTTAGCGAAATAGAAGCGCTGGCCGCCAGAATGGACTGGCCAATGTTGATCGACATCGACCCGTTCAAAACCTTACTCAGCGGTTTGGGGCTCGGTCTGAGCTTGGCCCAAGGCGATCGACTCGAAGCGTTTTTGAGGCAAGCCATTCCCGCTGCTTTGCAGCAAATGCAGCTGCCGTTCGCCGCCGTGGCGACCGACCTGAATACCGGTGATGCGGTGGTGCGGAATCACGGCGACACGGCATGTGCGCTGCGCGCGTCTTCGGCGGTGCCGGGTCTATATGAGCCGGTGCGCAGCGGCAATCGTTTGCTGGGCGATGGACAGATCTCAAGCCCCTTGCCGGTTTCAATGGCGCGAGCGCTGGGCGCCGAGGTGGTGATTGCCGTGGACGTGGTGTACCCGCCGCAGCACGCGACGCTAACCAACATCGCATCGATCTTATTTCAGGCCGTCACGATCTCAACCTGGCACCACCTTCTTGCGGAACGAAAGAAGGCGGATGTGCTGTTGATTCCAGAGATCCCGCCAACGCGCAAGCTCTCGCTCTCAGACCGCGAGTGGTTGATCGCGGCTGGCGAACGCGCCGCCGAAAAAATGCTGCCCCAGTTGCGCCTGGCGTTTGCGACGCATTGACCGACTTTGAAACCAGCTTGCAGCCACGAAATCTGATCACATCCCTACGTGAGCGACTGACGGCGGCGTCAGATCAGCCGCCAAAAATACGGTTCACTGAATAAGAACCCAAAAATCGCGCCCAATCCGCCATCAACGCCACCCGCTTGTCGAACAAGTCGCCTCTGCGATAGGCCGCCTCCACCTTGTCACCCAACGCATGAGCCAACGCCATCTCGGCGACTTCATTTGGATAAGCGGTTAACTCTGCCGCCCAGTCGCGAAACGTGTTGCGAAATCCGTGCGCGCTTGCGGGGACCTCCATGCGCCTCAGCACGGCGGTCAGGCTCATGTCGGACAGCGGGCCGCGTGTGCCCGGGAAGATGAGCTCGCTGGGTTGGTGACCGTCTGCTGATTGCAAGCTTTGCAGCAATTTAAGCGCGGGCATATTCAATGGAACGCGGTGTTCGCGGCCCGATTTCATGCGTTGCGCGCTAGCTGTCCATAGGCCTTTCTCGAAGTCGATTTGCGACCATTTAGCCCCGCGAACTTCGCCAGATCGAGCAGCCGTCAAGACGGCGAACTCCGAAGCCCGCGCACCCATTCCTGCTTGTGCATGCAAGCGCATCATGAAAGTGGCCACGTCACTGACCGGTACGGCTGCATGGTGCTGAACTTGGGTTGCCTCGCCATCGGGCCGGGTTCAAGCCTTCACGCAGGCCACGAGCTGCGGCGAAGTCGAGAACCAGTTCGATGCGGCTGCGCACTCACGTGGCGGTTTCCGTCTTGCTGGCCCAAATGGGCTCAAGGATGCGCATCACGTGCGCTGCGGTGACATCGCGAATCAACAGCACGCCGATCAACGGATGGGCGTAGGTTTACAGGGTGACTGTCCACTGCGAAGCGTGCTTTTGGTTTTTCCAGGACGCTGTGTTGCTCGATGTATTGAGCCGCTACTTCGACAAAGGTCTTTTGGGCCGAGCGATCCGCCGCTGTGGCGCTGACCAGCGCTTGACGCGATGCGATCGGGTCAGTGCCTTGGGCCACTTGGTCTCGGAAGGCGCGAGCTTTCTCGCGCGCAGCAGCCAGAGTCACGATTGGAAAGCTGCCCAAACCCATTTCGCGCTGTTTGCCCGCCACAGGCAACCTCAGCACCCAGCTTCGCGCGTCTGAAGCAGTGACTTGCAAGGCCAGCCCGTCCACACACCGACGCTCCAGCGGCCAGGGCTGACCAGACGGCGCACTTCCAGCGGCGACAACTCTTTGGCTCTGCGGGGCATGATCCGTCCCTTCGGTCGCCAAATCGTACCCCTTACCTACCCACACAAGATAGTGAGATTGTGTGGAATCGCTTGGGACGCTCTTAAACTGATTTCACCCATAGAAAAAACCCCTTGCGGGGCTTTCTCATTCTTAATGTTGGCGGAGTGGACGGGACTCGAACCCGCGACCCCCGGCGTGACAGGCCGGTATTCTAACCAACTGAACTACCACTCCATGTGAGACAGCGCGCCTTGCGGCTTACTGGTATCACCTCTAACGCAGCC
>JANPNF010000197.1:0-11216 GCA_031427315.1 Burkholderiales bacterium
ACCGAACGCAGGATCGCCGACCAGTGATAGAAGTCGTACTCGACATCACGACCGCTGGGCGGTGCATCTTCTTGAGACTGGCTCTGCGATTGCCTCATGCCGTCAGGGCCGCCGTAGAACTCGCTTTCAACCGCATGAAACTTCACATCGAGCAGCCGCGCGGTGTTGTCGGCACGCTCCAGGAAGCTGCCGATGCGCAGGAAGTGGAAGGCGTCGTCTTGCAGCATCGTGCCCACCGTCACGCCGCGCGACAGGTGCGAGCGGAACTTGACCCATTCGAAGGCGGCACCCGGGTCTTTCAGGAACGCCTCGCTGGCAACCATGCGCTGAAATTCCAGCCAGGTCTGGTTCTGTGTTTCCCAAACCTCGGTGGTCAACGTGCCGCGCACCGCGCGAGCGTTCTCGCGCGCCGCCATCAGGCAATTGCGGATGCTGGAGCCGTTCTCCGGATCGCTGACCATGTATTCCATGACGCTGCGCGCGGTGACCTTGCCGTAGCGCGATGCGAAGTCGCCGCTCAGCTCCGAGATACTGAGCAGGCCTTTCCAGCCCTGCTCAGCCGCGTCGGCCGATTGCGGCAGCAGTGAGGTCTGGTAGTTGACATCGAGCATGCGCGCAGTGTTCTCGGCGCGCTCCATGTAGCGGGCCATCCAGAAGAGGTGATCGGCGGTTCTTGACAGCATGTTCTCAGGCCTCCGGTCTTTTTAATTCAGGCTTCAAGTACCCAGGTGTCTTTGGTGCCACCGCCTTGCGACGAGTTGACGACCAGCGAGCCTTCCTTCAGCGCCACGCGGGTCAGGCCGCCGGGCACCATCTGCACCGTCTTGCCGCTGAGCACGAAGGGACGCAGATCGATGTGGCGCGGCGCGATGCCGGACTCGACAAACGTCGGGCAGGTCGAGAGCGCGAGCGTCGGCTGCGCGATGTAGCCCGCAGGGTTGGCTTTGAGCACCGCGCGAAATTCGGCAATCTCGGCTTTGGTCGAGGCGGGCCCGACCAACATGCCGTAGCCGCCGGCGCCGTGCACCTCCTTGACCACCAACTCGGGCAAGTGATCGAGCACGTATTTCAGGTCGCCGGGCTCGCGACAGAGGTAGGTCGGCACGTTGTTCAGGATCGGCTTTTCGCCGAGGTAGAACTCGATCATCTTCGGCACAAACGGGTAGATCGACTTGTCGTCGGCCACCCCGGTGCCGACCGCGTTCGACAGCGTCACGTTGCCCGCGCGATAAGCGCCGATCAGGCCGGCGCAGCCGAGCGTTGAATCGGCGCGAAACACCGTCGGGTCGAGGAAGTCGTCGTCGAGGCGGCGGTAGATCACATCGACCCGCTTCGGGCCTTGCGTGGTGCGCATGTAGACGAAGTTATCTTTGACGAAAAGGTCCTGCCCCTCGACCAGCTCGATGCCCATCTGCTGCGCCAGGAAGGCATGCTCGAAGTACGCGCTGTTGTGCATGCCCGGGGTCAGTACGACGACGGTGGGTTCGTTGACCGAGGCGGGCGCCACGGCACGCAGCGTTTCGAGCAGCATGTCGGGGTAGTGCGCGACCGGCTCCACGCGGTGCTGGCTGAACAGCTCGGGAAACAGCCGCATCATCATCTTGCGGTTCTCGAGCATGTAGCTCACACCACTGGGCACGCGCAGGTTGTCTTCGAGCACGTAGTAGCTGCCGCTGCCATCGGCGTTGCCAGCCCGCACGATGTCGATGCCGGCGATGTGCGAATAGACGCCGCAGGGCACGTCGACGCCCATCATCTCGGGCCGGAACTGCGCGTTCTTGAAGATCTGATCACCGGGGACGATGCCCGCCTTGATGATCTCCTGGCCGTGGTACACATCGTGGATGAAGCGGTTCAGCGCCACCACGCGCTGGCGCAAGCCTTTTTCCATCTCGGCCCATTCATGGGCCGGGATCACGCGCGGGATCAGGTCGAACGGAATCAGCCGCTCGGTGCCCGAGCCGTCTTCGTCTTTTGCGCCGTACACCGCGAAGGTAATGCCGACGCGGCGAAAGATCATCTCCGCTTCTTCGCGGCGCGACTTCATCACGTCGCCGGGTTGTTGCGCCAGCCACTCCTCGTAGCCGCGGTAGTGCTCCCGCACTTGGGTGCTGGTGGCCTGCATCTCGTCAAAACTCGATCTCATCGGCATCACTCCTCAGTCTCGGGGAAGCAACATTCAGGCCATTGGCGCCCCAAAACAGGGCATCGGTGCAGTTTCGGATCATTTCTGAACGGTCCGATCATGCACGCGCTCTGCGTCAAGGCGGGCTCACCGGCTGCCAGTGCCAGTACCGGCGCGCCTCGACACGCTCGCAGACCGTCTGCGCCGGGCTCGTACCGGAGCCGCTGCGCCAGCTCCATGCGCCGCACGATGGGCTGTCGATGCGGGCAATGCCGCGCTCGCGATAGCGCGCCAGCACTTCTTCCGCCGGGTGCCCATAGCGGTTCTGGTGGCCGGCCTGGAACACCGCCACCTGCGGCGCGACCGCGTCGAGAAACGCCGCCGTCGACGATGTCTTGCTGCCGTGGTGCGGCACGATCAGCACCGCGCTGCGCAAGGCCTCGGGGTGTTCGCGCAGCAGCCTGATTTCCTGCTCGCGCTCGATGTCACCGGTCAGCAGAACGCTGTTGCTGTCGTCGTCGCCAAGCCCAGGCGCCGCGCCCTGAACCATGCCTTGGACTTTCAACACGCACGACATCGCATTCGAGCGCAACGCCAGCGCGTAATCAGCCGCCGCCGGGTGCAGCACCTCGAAATGCACACCGTCCCAGTCCCACTGCTGCCCCGCTTCGCAGCGATGCGCTGGCACGCCTTGTTGCGTCGCCAGCAGACGCAGCGGGTGCGCGTCTTCAATCGAACTCGTCAGCTCAGCGATCGGCAGGTTTTCTAGCAAGGTAGCCGCGCCACCCACGTGATCGGTGTCGCGGTGGCTCAGCACCAGCGTGTCGATGCGGTGGTCGCCCCGCGCTCGCAGCAGCGGCAGCAGCACGCGCTGGCCGGCACCGGTGTCGGGCGAGTATTGCGGTCCGCTGTCGTAGACCAGCAGGTGGTGGCGGGTGCGCACCAGCACGGCCGTGCCCTGCCCCACATCGGCGGCCACCAGCTCAAACTGGCCGAGCGGTGGCAGCTCACGCGGCGGCAGCAACAGCGGCCACACCAGCGGCAGCGCCAGCAGGCGCAAGCGCCACGGCAAGGGCGTCACCAGCAGGGCAGCGGCAAGCAACCCCGCCGCCTGCGCCCACCACGGCGCGACGGCGACCGACCACAGCACGTCAGGCGCAGCGGCCAGCCAGCCCAGCCACGCAGTGAGCACCGCCACGACTGCCGCGCCCGCCGTCCACAGCACCGGCACGAGGCAACCCAGCAGCGCCAACGGTGTGACGACCAGCGTGATCAACGGGATCGCGACCAGGTTGGCCGCCAGGCCGACCAGCGACAACTGCTGGAAGAACACCAGCGTCAGCGGCGCGAGACCGAACGTGGCGATGAGCTGGGTGCGCAGCCCACCGGTGATGGCTCCGCGCAGCCACACGACCACGCGTTGCCAGATCGGCGGGCGAGCGAGCGCTGAGTCATGTGTATCGCGTGGCGCGGTCTGTGGAGCCTCCGCACCAGCCTGCCCCGACATCATCAGCAGACCGACTGCCGCGAACGACAGCCAGAAGCCCGGTTGCAACAACGCCCACGGATCGACGCCCGTCACCACGGTGGCGGCCGCGAGCAACACGAGCGGCCACGGCCAGCGCAGGCCAGCGCTTTGCAACAGCGTGACCGTGCCCAGCATCCACACCGTGCGTTGTGCCGGCACACCCCAGCCTGAGACGACCGCATAAGCCAGCGCCACCGCGAATCCGCCCCACAGCGCCGCCGACGGTGCCGGCACCCTGTTCATTGCCCGTGCACTGCGCCGCCACAGCGCCCCGATGGCGATGCCCGCCAGCCAGGCAAACATCGTGATGTGCACCCCGCTGACCGATACCAGATGCGAGATGCCGCTGCGGCGAAACAGCGCCCAGTCCGCCTGCTCGATCGCCGACTGATCGCCCACGGCCAGCGCCGTCAGGACACCGGCCGTGCGGGCCTCGGGCACTCGGGCCTCGATCGCATCGCGCACCTGCTGGCGCAGCCGCTCCACCGGTTGCGCCGCCACCCGATCGATCAATAGCGGCGCAGGGGCATCGCGCACCGAGCCGGTGGCGCGCACGCCTTCTTCGAACCAGCGCAACTCCTGATCGAAGCCGTGCGGGTTTGCCAGTCCATGCGGTCGGCGCAAGCGCGCGGTGAAGCGCCAACGCTGGCCGGCGCGCAGACCGAGCTGCGCGGCAGACAGCGTCGCATCGTCGTCGAAGCCGTGGTACCAGCCCAGCGATACCCCCGATGGCACGGCCACAGCCGCCCCGCTGAGCATCGCCTCCTCGACCTCGAAGCGAAAGCGCAACCCATTCGATGTACGCTGAGGCAGGCTGGCGACCACGCCGGTGAGCTGCAGGTCACGCGCTTCCAGCGTCGCTGGCAGCGCCTCGGCCAGCCGCAGTGCAGCGCGGCCACCGGTGACGCCGAAGGCCAATACCACCACGCTGATCGCGATGCCGACACCAGTCGCCTTTTGCAGGCAGCCGGCCCGCGCCAGCACGATGAAGATCAGCCCCAGCAGGCTGCCGACCACCACAGACGCGGCATACACCGACATCGCTTGCAACGCCGCTTCTTGCAGCTGAAGCGCCGCGCCGACAGGCCACGCCGCAGCCCACAGGGCCAGCCGCCAACCGGTGTTCACAGCAGGGTCAGAACGGGTGGCGAGCATGCGTCGCAGTGTAGGATTTACTTCTGCTTCTCTTGCTAACTTCCCAGCTGCCAGAACCTCTATGTCTGCACCAAGCTCCGTCTACGACCGCCTGAAAGAACTCGGCATCACGCTGCCACCCCTGGCCATTCCAGCAGCGGCCTATGTGCCGTTCGTGCGCAGTGGCAAGCTGGTCTTTTTATCTGGCCACATCGCCAAGCAGGGCGGCAAACCGTGGGTCGGTCAGCTCGGCCTGAACATGGACACCGCCACCGGCCAGCAGGCCGCGCGCGCGGTAGCCATCGACCTGCTAGGCACGCTGCACGCGGCCGTTGGCGACCTGAACCAAGTCGAGCGCATCGTCAAGATGATGAGCCTGGTCAACAGCACCGGCAGCTACACCGAACAGCACCTGGTGACCAACGGCTGCTCGGAGCTCTTGGCCGCGGTGTTCGGCGACAAGGGGCAACATGCACGCAGCGCCTTCGGTGTGGCGCAGATTCCGTTGGGCGCCTGCGTCGAGATCGAGTTGATCGCACAGGTCGCCTGATGGCGGCCGCCTCATCAAACACGACTCGGCTGCTGCTGGCGATGGCAGCGCTGTGCCTCGCGGCGGTCGGCATCGCGCTGGTCTCGCAGCATGCCTTCGACATGCAGCCCTGCCCCTGGTGCATCTTGCAACGCATCATTTATCTGGCAATCGCGGCGCTGTGCTTGATCGGCGCGGCGGTGTCGGCGGGGCTGGTTCGTCGCGGCATCGGCGTGTTGACGCTGCTGCTGGCGCTCGGCGGCGGGGCGTCGGCGCTGTACCCGGCTCTGGGCGCGTCGAAATCGGCCTCGTGCAACCTGACGTTTGCCGACAAGGTGATCAGCGCCCTCGGCCTCGACGGCGCCTTCCCGCCGCTGCTGCAGGTCACCGCGAACTGCTCTGACGCGGCCGTGTCGGTGCTCGGCGTGCCCTATGCCTACTGGAGCCTGGCGCTGTTCATCGCCATCGCGGCGGCTTCCAGCAGCGTCGTGCTGCGGCTACGCTAGTCAGCGCCGCGCTGCTTCAGGCCGAAGTGCTGAGCAGCGCATCATCCAGCCGGTCGTCGCCCCAGAACATCTCGTCGCCGACGAAGAAGGTCGGCGCACCGAAGATGCCTTTGGACTGCGCGGCTTCGGTTTGTTGCCGCAACCTCAGCTTGTTGGCGTCGGACAGCGCCTCTTCGAGGAGGCTCTCTGCGGGCAGGCCCAGTTGCGTCAGCACCTCGGCCACGATGATCGGATCATTAATCGCACGGTCTTCGGCGAAGTTGAGGGCCATGATGCGTCGGCAGTAAGCGCCGATCCACGGCTGCTCGGCACCGACCAGCGCGACCCGGGCAGGCAGCATTGAAGCACGCGGAAAGTCCGTTGGGCGTTGCCACGGCAGACCGTGCTTGCCGCACTGGCGCGCCATGTCTTTCCACACGTAGTCGCCCTTGGCTTTTTGCACTACGAACGGCGAGGTGTTCCAGCCCAGGCTGCGAAAAATCGGCCCGAGTAAAAAGGGCTTCCAACGGACCGTCACACCGCGCTGCGCCGCAGCCGCCTCGATGCGCATCACGCTCAGGTAGCTGTAGTTGCTGCCGAACTCGAACCAGAATTCGATCTCACGCATCGGTGTGCCTCCTTCAGCCCGGCAGCAGGCGCAACGCCTTCGGGATCACATCTTGCGCCTTGCCTTTGCGAGCACGCTTGCCGACGTAAGGCAGCAGCGCCGCGCCCTTCAGCACCTCGTCGCGCGCCTTGCCGCCGCGGCCCGTGCCCTGGACGCGCAAGGCCTGCGCAAACAACGCGACGCTGGCCAGCGTGTCGTTGCCGTCCAGACCGATCAGCGTGAGCCCACGGCCGCCGTTGGATTGCAGCTTCAACTCCGCCAGCGGAAACACCAGCAGCCTGCCTTGCGTTGACAGGCAGCCGACCTGGTCTGCTGCTTTTTCCACGGCGACCAGCGCGGGCGGCAACAGCTGCTCCCGCTCCTCAAGTGTCAGGAAGGCCTTGCCACTGCGCTGGCGCGCCGTCAGGTCGCCCACACGGGCCAGCAGGCCGTAGCCGCCGGTGCCGGCCAGCAGCAAAGTCTGGGCGGTGTGACCGGCGAAATAATGCGCCGGCTGGGTGCCCGACTCCAGCTCGATTAACGTGGTGATCGGCTGCCCGTCGCCGCGCCCACTGGGCAGCAGGCTGACGGCCGTCGAGTAGACACGGCCACTGCCGTTGGCCGCCGTGCCGAAGACCAGCAGCACATCGACGCTGCGGCAATTGAACGTTGCGAGCAGCGCATCGCCCGCCTTGAACTGCAAGCCCGCCGCATCGACCTCGTGCCCTTTCAGCGCCCGCACCCAGCCCTTGGCGCTGACGACCACCGTCACCGGCTCGTCGATCAGCTTGATCTCGACCACTGCCTTTTTCTCGGCCTGAATCAGCGTGCGGCGCGGGTCTTTCTCAAGCGAGCCGAACTGCTTGATGTCGGCCTCGATCTCCTTGATCACCGTGCGCTTGAGCGTGCCGAGGTTGCCGAGGATGTCGTCGAGCTTGCCTTGTTCGACGCGCAGTTCTTTCAGCTCCTGCTCGATCTTGATGGCTTCGAGCCGCGCGAGCTGGCGCAGGCGGATGTCGAGGATGTCGTCGGCCTGCCGTTCGCTCAAGCCGAAGCGCTCGATCAACGCAGGCTTGGGTTCGTCGGCGTTGCGGATGATGCGGATCACTTCGTCGATGTTCAGCAGCACCAGCTGCCGGCCTTCGAGCACGTGGATGCGGGCCAGCACCTTGCCGAGCCGGTGCTGCGATCGGCGCTGCACCGTCTGCAAGCGGAACGTGACCCACTCAGCGAGCATCTGGCGCAGCGTCTTCTGCGTCGGCCGACCATCAGCGCCGACCATCGTCAGGTTGATCGGCGCCGAGCCCTCCAGGCTGGTGTGCGCCAGCAGTTGCGTGATCAGATCGCCCTGCTCGATGCGGCTGGTCTTGGGCTCGAACACCAGGCGCACGGCCGCGTCCTTGCTCGATTCGTCGCGCACCGCGTCGAGCACGCCGAGCAACGACGCCTTCAGCTGCAATTGGTCGGCGCTCAGCGCCTTCTTGCCCGCCTTCACCTTCGGGTTGGTCAGCTCCTCGATTTCTTCGAGCACGCGCTGGGAACTCGCACCGGGCGGCAGCTCGGTCACGACGAGCTGCCACTGGCCGCGAGCCAGGTCCTCGATCTTCCAGCGTGCGCGCACCTTCAGGCTGCCGCGGCCGGTGGCGTAGGCGGCGCGGATCTCGTCGGTGCTGCTGATGATTTGCCCGCCGCCCGGGTAGTCAGGGCCGGGGATCAGCGCGGCGATTTCGTCGTTGCTGAGTTGGTCGTTTTTGATCAGCGCAATGGCAGCGAGCGCCACCTCGCGCAGGTTGTGGCTCGGGATCTCGGTGGCCAAACCCACTGCGATGCCGCTCGCGCCGTTGAGCAACACGAACGGCAGGCGCCCGGGCAACTGCCGCGGCTCCTGCGTCGAGCCGTCGTAGTTCGGGATGAAGTCGACCGTGCCTTCGTCGATCTCGTCGAGCAAAAGCCGAGAGATCGGCGCCAGACGAGCCTCGGTGTAGCGCATCGCCGCCGCGCCGTCGCCGTCGCGCGAGCCGAAATTGCCCTGCCCGTCGATCAGTGGGTAGCGCTGCGAAAAATCCTGCGCCATGCGCACCAGCGCGTCGTAGGCGGCCGAGTCACCGTGCGGATGAAAGCGGCCGAGCACATCACCCACCACGCGCGCACTCTTGACCGGCCGCGGCCCGCCTGTGGTGGTGAAACTCAGCCCCATGCGGTCCATCGCATACAAGATGCGCCGCTGCACCGGCTTCTGGCCGTCGCATACATCGGGCAGCGCGCGGCCCTTGACGACGCTCAGCGCGTATTCGAGGTACGCACGCTCGGCGTAATGGGCCAGCGTGACGGCGTCGGTGGGGTCGACGGTGGAAGGGAGGTCGAACAGGTCGGAGGTCATTTCAAGAAAAGGCGGCAATCTATCGCCGGGCGATTCGCACCGCTCGGCCTTGCGCGCTTGCGTGGACATCCGACACAGCAACACGCTGAGATCTCGGACATGAGTCGGACACGGAAGTCTGAAAAGTCAAAGGGGTTAGCGACTTGCATCGCTAACCCCTTGATTTTGATGGCTCCCCGACCTGGGCTCGAACCAGGGACCTACGGATTAACAGTCCGGCGCTCTACCAACTGAGCTATCGAGGAACAGCCTCTGAGTATAACGGGCTCTGGCGTGTCTGGAGGCGGTGTTTCCGAACGCGGTGCGCCATCGCTCACACGGACCTGCTTCGAACTCAGCCGGCAGCGGCGACCGTGGGATTCTTGAAGCTCAGAGATCAGAAACCGAGCTGAGTGGCCAGATCGATCAGGCTGCTGGCGACGTGCGTGTTCGCTGGGTCGCACCGATCGGTGTTGGGGCAGTTCGGCCCAAATTCGCGCGGGCGCTCGATGTAGGCCGTTTGCAAGCCGCAGCCGCGCGCAGCATCCAAGTCGTTCTGGTGCGCTGCCACCATCATCACCTGCTGCGGCTGCACATCGCAGACCTGGGCCACGCCGAGGTACAGCTTCGGATCAGGCTTGTAGACGCCGAAGGTTTCCGCCGACAGGATCACATCCCACGGCAGCCCAGCGCGCTGCGCCATCTTGAACAGCAGCCCGAGGTTGCCGTTCGACAGCGAGCAGATCGTGTATGCCTCCTTCAGCCGCGTCAGGCCTTCGATCGCATCCGGCCAGGGATCCAGCTGCTCCCAGGTGCTGTTCAGCTCACGCTTTTGCTCATCGCTCAGGTGGGTGATGCCGTGGCGAGCGAGCAGCTCGCCGAGCATTTGCAGGTGCAGGTCGTCGAAACGCGTCCAGCCCAGCTCGCCCGCGTTGACGCGTGCCAGCGCCGGTGGATAGCCGGCGCGCCATTCGCGGGCGAAGGTGTCGCCATCGACCGCGAGGCCCAGCGCATCGACGGCACGGGCAATGCCGCTGTGCCAATTGACCACGGTGCCGAAAACGTCGAAGGCGAGGACTTTGAGGGGTAGTTCTGTGGGTTCAGCGCGGATGTCGGTGTTCATGCAGATTCCAGGAAAGGTCAGACGGCCTTTGCTGCAGGTGCCGCCTTGATCAAAGCCTGCCATTTTGCCGCGACCGCCTCGGGCTGTGCCGCCGCCACCAGCGCCCGCACCACCGCCACAGAACCCACGCCACTGGCCAGCACCTCGGGCAGCCGCGCCCCGTCGATGCCACCGATCGCCACCAGCGCGTGATCGTGCATCAGGCGCGCGTAGGCGGCCAGTCGGCCCGGCCCCTGCGGCACCGTCGGCATCACCTTCAGGTTGGTCGGGTACACCGCGCCCATCGCGATGTAGCTTGGGTTCAGGCGATCGACGCGCAGCATCTCGGCATAGCCATGGCTGCTCAGGCCCAGGCGCAGGCCTTCGCGGCGGATCGCACTCAGGTCCGCGTCATCGATGTCTTCCTGCCCCAAGTGCACGCCGTAAGCGCCCGCGCGGATCGCGGCCTCCCAGTGGTCGTTGATGAACAGCAGCGCGCCGGTGCCGCGCACCGCGTCGACCGCAATGTCGACCTCGCGCTGCACGGCCGCCGCGTCGGTTGACTTGAAACGCAGCTGCAGCGTGGGCACGCCCGCCTGCGCCATGCGGCCGACCCAGGCCGCATCGGGCAGCACCGCGTACAGGCCAAGCGACTTCGGGCAGGCGGCGAAGGCATCGGTGCGCGGATGTGGCGCGAGGCCGAAGTCGTTCGGCGCATCGGGCCAGGTACCGGCATCGAATTCACCGGTGCGCTCGGTGCGAGCCCGCCACGCCAACGCCGCGCATTCGGCATCGGCCTCGATGAACCCGAGCAAACGGGCCGCCTGCTTGGCAGCGCGGTAGGCGTGTTCGGCGTGGTGGTACTGCGCGGGCGATTCGTCGGAGACCGGCAGTCCGACGGCCGCGCGGTGCGCCAGAGCGATGGCCTGTGCCATCGCATCGACCGAGGCGCTCATTCGTGGTGCCAGAACGGCGTGCCCAGCACCGGCGTGCTGGGCTGCGCCGCCTGCTGCTCGGCCATCGCACCGCAACGATACGCACTGCGACCCGCCTGCACTGCATCGGCGAACGCGCCCGCCATGCCCACCGGATTTTGGGCAAGGGCAACGGCGGTGTTCAGCAGCACGCCGTCGTAGCCCCACTCCATCACCTGGCAGGCATGCGAGGGGCGGCCCAGCCCAGCGTCGACGATAATCGGCACGCCGCGGCGCTCACGCAGCACCTGCATCGCATACGGGTTGACCGGGCCGCGGCCGGTGCCGATCGGCGCGGCCCACGGCATCACCGCCTGGCAGCCGACATCGACCAGCCGCTGGCACAGCACCAGGTCTTCAGTGCAGTACGGCA
>JANPNF010000198.1:0-18237 GCA_031427315.1 Burkholderiales bacterium
CCTGCGGCAAGGAAGGCCAGAGCGTGCCGGTGGGCGTGGGTCAACCCACCTTGCGCCTCGACGGGCTGACCGTCGGCGGCACGGCCTGACGCGGGCCCTCAACCCTCTCCGATCGACCTGTACCCTGGAACCTCACATGCCCCACCAGAATGCCGCCGCCGAAGGCCGCTATGGCCTGATCGAAAAGACCAGCGAGACCGACAACCAGCGCATCCGCGACGTCACACCGCTGCCACCGCACGAGCACCTGATCCGCTTTTTCCCGATTCGCGGTACGGCGGTCGAGACGCTGGTGGCAGACACCCGGCAACGCATTCGCCGCATCATGGCCGGCCAGGATGACCGGCTGCTGGTGGTCGTTGGGCCGTGTTCGATCCATGACCCGGCCGCCGCGCTCGATTACGCACGCAAGCTGAAGGCCGAGCGCGAGCGCCACGCCGACACGCTCGAAGTCGTAATGCGGGTCTACTTCGAGAAGCCGCGCACGACCGTCGGCTGGAAGGGGCTGATCAACGACCCTTACCTCGATGAGAGCTTCCGCATCGACGAAGGCTTGCGGATGGCCCGGCAGCTGCTGCTCGAGATCAACCGGCTCGGCGTGCCCGCGGGCAGCGAATTCCTCGACGTGATCTCGCCGCAGTACCTGGGTGACTTGATCGCTTGGGGCGCGATTGGCGCACGCACCACCGAAAGCCAGGTGCACCGAGAGCTGTCGTCGGGCTTGTCAGCGCCGATCGGCTTCAAGAACGGCACCGACGGCAACATCCGCATCGCCACCGACGCGATCCAGGCCGCCGCCCGCCCGCACCACTTCCTGAGCGTGCACAAGAACGGGCAGGTGGCCATCGTCGAGACCACCGGCAACCCCGACTGCCACCTGATCCTGCGCGGCGGCAAGGCGCCGAACTACGACGCGCCGCATGTGGAAGCCGCCTGCAATGAACTGGTGGCCGCCAAGCTGGCGGGCACCTTGATGGTCGATTGCTCGCACGCCAACAGCAGCAAGCAGCACGACAAGCAAATCGAGGTGGCGCGTGACATCGCGGCCCAGCTGGCCGGCGGCAGCCGCCGCATCTTCGGCGTGATGGTCGAGGGCCACCTGAACGCGGGCGCGCAGAAATTCAGCCCGGGCAAGGACGACCCGGCGAAGCTGGCCTACGGGCAGAGCATCACCGATGCCTGCATCGGCTGGGACGACACGGTGGGCGTACTCGACATACTTAGCAGCGCGGTCAAGGCGCGTCGCCGCTGAGGCGCGCCGAGCCGAGGTTCATTGCCCGGCGCGCAACCGGGCCATGAACATCTCTCGAACGGTGCCGACGCCCTCGCTCACCAGTGCCCGGTAGCGAGCGGGATCAGCCACCGCTTCTTTCTCGACCGCGCTGGCGCTGTTGCCGCCACCGATCGCCAGCGCCAACACCGCCAGGCCGACGTTCGCGGCAATCGAACTGGTGTCCTTGACCTCACTGAAAGCCGCGCCGTCGATCAGCAAAGGCGCTTGCAGGGTCATGGAGGCGTTGGTCGTTGCCCGCTGAACGAACATCGTCGTCGTCGCGCCGGCAACCGAGGGGCCGACCTCGCCGCGCACGGCGGCGGTGCCCGAGCTGCGGCCGAACCAGCTGGAGTCGCTGCTGGTCAGACTGACGAAGTTGACCACCATGCGCACGACGATGACCGCGGCGTCCAGCTCCTTGGCCAGCTCGATGTTGGTGAACATCGTGCTGGTCACGTCACCGAAGGCCGTGAACCCAGCCAGGATACCGACCGCGTTGCTGCTGGAGCCCACCCCGTAAATGCCCAAACCGCCAGGCGCGTACACGGTGGACCAGGTGTCGCTGGTGCGGGTTTCGGCCGGTGACGGCTTGCCGGTGGTGGCCATTTTCTTGTAGGCCGCCGCAGCCAGTATCCGGTCGGTGGGCACCACCTCGATGGCCATGGCCTTCAGGTCGCGCACGAACTCAGCGTGCAATTGGTCGGTGATGGCCTGGAAGTCGGCCGCATTCACACCGACCAGCGTGATCACGGTGTTGGTGCTGGCGCGCCCCGATCGGCCGATCTCGTAAGAGCTGGCTCCGGCCGCCCCCTTGGTGACGAACTCGACCTGGAATGAGCTGATGGCCGCGCGCTGAATGCCCTTCAACGCGGTCTTGTCGACGTTGGTCACCGTGAGCATGGTTTTCGCACGGTCGGCGGCTTTGAAGCTCGCGTCCAGCGGCACACCGCTGACGGTTTCAGCCCAGGCCGAGGTCACGAACCAGGGGCCGATAAAGGCGGCCGCAAGCAATGCAGCGCGAAATGGAATGGCGGTCATGAGAAATCTTCGCAGGTTTGGGAGGACGGGCTTCAAACTAAAAACTGCTGGCGCATGGCGCCGATCTGACAGGCCAGACGGGGCCGCCGAGGCTCAATCGGCATCGCGGGCCAGCCGCTCGCTTTTCCAGTAAACATCGTCGCCGCCCAGCCCATCGAGGTTGGCGCGGTTGAGTACCCGGGCCAGCACGAACAGCAAGTCGCTCAACCGGTTCAGGTAGTGCCGCGGCTCGGCGCGCACCGCCTCGCCCGCGGCGAGCGCCACCACGGCGCGTTCGGCGCGGCGCGCGATCGTGCGCGCCACGTGCGCCAGCGCCGCGCTGCGGGTGCCGGCCGGCAGGATGAATTCCTTCAGCCGGGGCAGCGTGTCGTTGTAGTGCGCCAAGGCTTCATCGAGCTGGATCACGGCCGAGGTCTTCAGCAGTTCGTAGCCCGGGATCGACAGCTCGCCGCCGAGATTGAACAGCTCGTGCTGGATCACCACCAGCAGCTCGCGCACATCGCCCGGCAGCGGCTCGGACAGCAGCACACCGAGCTGCGAGTTCAGCTCATCGACATCGCCCATCGCATGCACCCGCAGGCTGTCCTTCGACACCCGGTTGCCGTCGCCAAGGCCGGTGGTGCCATCGTCGCCGGTGCGGGTGGCGATCTGTGTGAGTCGGTTCGACATGAGGTGGGCCTGCTTCGTTGGGGCGGCCGGCAGTTCAACCGGTTCGGGGCCGGATGATGCCCGAAGACATGGGGTTCACATGGCCCGCTGAACGCAGGCCTACAAATCTTCGGGTGTCGGGCCGGTGTGTTTGGCGACTCGGACCAACATGCGGGGACCGATCTCCTCGGTGTCATGAAAAGCAAAGGTGTAGTCCGCCCATCCAGGGCGTGTCAGGGTTCTGTGCGATCCCGTTTGGCGCTTGACGGACCACCCCAACTTCAACAGTGCCGACAGGACGGTTCGGGCCTTCTTCGAAGGCCACGGACTCATGCGGCTGCAGGCAGGGCGATATTGATATTCGTCGGCCGGGCCTCACCCTGTTCCAGCCGCTCAGCAATCACTCGAAGCGCCAGAGTCTCTGCTCACACAAGGGCCTCATCTTTTGTGGCGCCGTAGGTGAGCACGCCCGGCAGTTCCATGACCTCCGCCAGCCAGCGTCCATCGTCTTCCAGCTCGCATTCGATCGTGTAGTGCATGGCTTAGAACTCCTGTTGATTTCATCCTTCGGATGCCATTAGTAGTGGGTGAGCAGGGCGACTCCCACACTCTAGAGGACCGCTTGAGCCGCCATGTAGGTTCGCTCAAGCGTTGCCGTGGATTCAAGTTCGGTGGTGGAGTTGAAGACTTGGTTGGCATAAACCATCAGGTCTTTGACCTGTGCACGAAGTTTGTCATCCGCGATTCGCGATTCCACGAACTTCTCCTCTGAGACCAACCCTGACGTCGGGCGTAAACCTATGCTTACAAATAGGATACAGGCGTCGCCAGTGCAATAGCGAGAACCTGGGGTCAGGCATCAGGTGCCATGTCGTCAGCGTGCCAGCTGACTGATGTTTCCTCCGGTCCACCGCGCCTTTCATCGCTGCTGCGTTGAGCCCGCGCTCGCGGTTCATAGCGTTGCTTGCGCGCTGAGCACCACGAGCATGGGGGCCGCGCTTCAATCCCCCGGCGCACTCACCGCCCACCGCTTGCTGACCTCCCCGCTGCCCTTCACGCTCTCCAGGTGCACGCCGAAGCCCCAGAGCCGGGCCACGTGTTTCAGCACCTCTTGGGCGCTGTCGTTCAGCGGCCGGTCGTTGTGCTGGGTGTGGCGCAGGGTCAGCGAGCGGTCGCCGCGCAGGTTGACGCTCCAGACCTGGATGTTGGGCTCGCGCTCGCCCAGGTCGTACTGGCGCGACAGGGATTCGCGCAGTCGGCGGTAGCCGGCATCGTCGTGGATGGCCGCGACTTCGAGCTCTTTTTCCTTCTCGTCGTCGTGGATCGCGAACAGGCGGAAATCGCGCATCAACTTGGGCGACAGGTACTGGCCGATGAAGCTCTCGTCCTTGAAGTTGCGCATGGCGTGATCGAGGGTGAGCAGCCAGGGCGCACCGGCCACGTCGGGGAACCACTGCCGGTCTTCGTCAGTTGGGTTTTCACAGATGCGCTTGATGTCGGTGTACATCGCAAAGCCGAGTGCATACGGGTTGATGCCGCTGTAAGCCTTGTGGCCGACCGGCGGCTGGTAGATCACGTTGGTGTGTGATTTCAGCCATTCGATCATCACGCCGTCGCTCAAGTGACCGCGGTCGTACATGGTGTTGAGCAGGTGGTGGTGCCAGAAAGTGGCCCAGCCTTCATTCATTACCTGCGTTTGCCGCTGCGGGTAGAAATACTGCGCCACCTTGCGCACGATGCGCACCACCTCGCGCTGCCAGGGTTCGAGCAGCGGCGCGTTCTTCTCGATGAAGTACAGCAGGTTTTCCTGCGGCTCTTCGGGGAATCGTTTGGCTTCGTCGCTGGTCAGCCCCGCGCCTTTGCCGAACTTCGGTGGCAGCGTGCGCCACATCTCGTTGACCTGCCGCTGCGCGTAGGCCTCGCGGTCCTTGCGCGCGGCCAGCTCCTGCGCCAGGCTCTTGCGGCTGGGGCGGCGGTAACGGTCGACGCCGTGGTTCATCAGCGCGTGGCAGCTGTCGAGCAGGGTCTCAACCGCGTCGAGGCCGTGCTGCTCCTCGCACTCGGTGACGTAGTTCTTGGCATAGACCAGGTAATCGATGATCGACCCCGCATCGGTCCACATGCGGAACAGGTAGTTGCCCTTGAAGAAGCTGTTGTGGCCGTAGGCGGCGTGCGCGATCACCAGCGCTTGCATCGCCATCGTGTTCTCCTCCATCAGGTAGCTGATGCAGGGGTTGGAATTGATGACGATCTCGTAGGCCAGGCCCATGTGCCCGCGGCGGTAGTTCTTCTCGGTCGAGATGAACTCTTTGCCATAGCTCCAGTGGCGGTAGTTCACCGGCATGCCGACCGAGGCATACGCATCCATCATCTGCTCGGCGGTGATGATCTCCAACTGGTTCGGGTAGGTGTCGAGGCCGAAGCTCTCGGCGGTCTCGCGGATCACCGCGTGGTACTGCTCGATCGATTCGAACGACCAGTCGTTGGAGGTGGGCAGCTTCACTGGGGCGCCCCTTCCTTCTTGAACAGGTCACGGAACACCGGGTAGATCTGCGAGGCCTCGGTGGCCTTGCGCACCGCGAAGGCCTTGTTTTCAGCCGACAGCGCGGCGTATTCGTCCCACAGGTTCTGCTCTTCTTCAGCCACCTGCACATACGCGAAGTAGCGGCACAGCGGCAGGATGCGGTTGGCCAGGATCTCGCGGCAACGGCCGCTGTCGTGGTGCCAGTTGTCGCCGTCGCTTGCCTGCGCGCCGTAGAGGTTCCATTCAGCGGTGGGGTAGCGCGCGCGGGCGATCTCGTCCATCAGCACCAGCGCGCTCGACACCACCGTGCCGCCCGTCTCGGTGGAGTGGAAGAAGTTCTGCTCATCGACCTCTTGCGCCTGCGTGTGGTGCCGGATGAAGACGATGTCGATCTTCTCGTAATGGCGTGTCAAGAACAAATAGAGCAGGATGAAAAAGCGCTTGGCGAGGTCTTTGCGCGCCTCGTCCATCGAGCCGGAGACATCCATCAGGCAAAACATCACTGCCTTCGAGGTCGGCATCGGCACGCGCACGCGGCTGCGGTAGCGCAGGTCGATCGGGTCGAGGTAGGGGATGCGCTTCAGGCGTGCGCGCAGCGCCTCGATCTCCAGCCGCAAGGGCGCGATCTCCGCCTCGTGTGGGTTCGGCTCAGGGTGGCTCAGCAGGTGATCCAGCTGCGTCTCGAGCTTCTGCAGTTCGCGCCGCGATTCGCTGCCAATGGCGATGCGCCGGCCGATTGCACCCCGCATCGAGCGCACCACATGCAGGTTGCTCGGGTTGCCGTCGCTGCTGTAACCGGCGCGATGCGTCTTGAACTCTGGCGTCTCCGCCCACGTGGTGCGGGCGAGGTTGGGCAAGGCCAGGTCGTCGAAGAAGACCTGCATGAACTCTTCCCTGGTCAGGTGGAAAACGAAGTCGTCGTCACCTTCACCGGAATCGCTGGCCTGACCGCCACCGCTGCCGCCGCCGCCCTTGGGCCGCGCGATGCGGTCGCCGCGCAGGTAATCCTGGTTGCCCGGATGCACCATGTCACGTTGGCCGCCCTGCCCGTGCCGGAACACCGGCTCGGAGATGTCGCGCTTCGGAATGTGGATGTCTTCGCCCTGCGCCAAGTCGCGGATGCTGCGGCCATCGACCGCGCGTTTGACGGCTTCGCGGATCTGCTCCTTGTGGCGCCTGAGAAAACGTTCGCGGTTGCCGATCGACTTGTTCTTGCCCGCCAATCGCCGGTCGATGATCTGGTGGAACATGGGTTCCTTCCGAAGCTGCAATGCGCTTTAGCTCGACTTCCGAACGCGCAGGTACCACTCGCACAGCAGCCGCACCTGCTTGGGCGTGTAGCCCTTGGCGACCATGCGGGTGACGAAGTCCTCGTGCTTTTTCGCCTCGTCGGCGCTGGCCTTGGCGTTGAAGCTGATCACCGGCAGCAACTCCTCGGTGTTCGAGAACATCTTCTTCTCGATCACCGTGCGCAGCTTCTCGTAGCTGGTCCAGACCGGGTTGTTGCCCGCGTTGTTGGCACGCGCGCGCAGCACGAAGTTGACGATCTCGTTGCGGAAATCCTTCGGGTTGCTGATGCCCGCCGGCTTCTCGATCTTCTCCAGCTCGCCGTTCAGCGAGCCGCGGTCGAACACCTCGCCGGTGTCGGTGTCGCGGTACTCGTGGTCCTGGATCCAATAGTCGGCATAGGTCACGTAGCGGTCGAAGATGTTCTGGCCGTATTCGCTGTAGCTCTCGAGGTAGGCAGTCTGGATTTCCTTGCCGATGAACTCGGCATAGCGCACCGACAGGTGTTCCTTGATGAACGCAAGGTACTTCTGTTCGGTCTCGGCCGGGAACTGCTCGCGCTTGATTTGCTGCTCCAGCACGTACATCAGGTGCACCGGGTTGGCGGCGACTTCCGTGCTGTCGAAGTTGAACACCTTGGAGATGATCTTGAACGCAAAGCGCGTGCTGATGCCGCTCATGCCTTCGTCGACACCGGCGTAGTCGCGGTACTCCTGGAAGCTCTTGGCACGCGGGTCGGTGTCTTTCAGGTTCTCGCCGTCGTAGACCAGCATCTTCGAATACAGCGAAGAGTTCTCGGGCTCCTTCAGCCGCGTCAGGATCGCGAACTGGCTCATCATCTTCAGCGTGCCGGGTGCGCAGGTGGCTTGTGCGAGCGACGAGCCGCGCAGCAGTTTTTCGTAGATCTTGACCTCTTCACTCACACGCAGGCAGTACGGCACCTTGACGATGTAGATGCGGTCGAGGAAAGCCTCGTTGTTCTTGTTGTTGCGGAACGCCTTCCACTCGCTCTCGTTGCTGTGCGCCAGCACCACACCGTCGAACGGGATCGCGCCGAAGCCCTCGGTGCCCTTGAAGTTACTTTCCTGCGTCGCGGTCAGCAGCGGGTGCAGCACCTTGATCGGCGCCTTGAACATCTCGACGAATTCGAGCAGGCCCTGGTTGGCCAGGCACAGACCGCCGGAGAAGCTATAGGCATCGGGGTCGTCTTGCGCATAGGTTTCGAGCTTGCGAATGTCGACCTTGCCGACCAAGCTGCTGATGTCCTGGTTGTTTTCGTCGCCCGGTTCGGTCTTGGCGATGCCGATCTGTTTGAGGACTGAGGGGTGGCGCTTGATGACCTTGAATTTGCGGATGTCGCCGCCGAATTCTTCGAGCCGCTTGACGGCCCAGGGCGACAGCACACGCTGCAGATAGCGGCGCGGAATGCCGTACTCTTTTTCCAGGATCGGGCCGTCTTCGGCCGCGTCGAACAGGCCCAGCGGTGACTCGTTCACCGGCGATCCCTTGATCGCGTAGAACGGCACCTCCTGCATGAGCTGTTTCAGGCGTTCGGCGATGCTGCTCTTGCCGCCGCCGACCGGGCCCAGCAGATAGAGGATCTGCTTTTTTTCTTCCAGGCCTTGTGCCGCATGGCGGAAGTAGCTCACCACCTGTTCGATCGCGTCTTCCATGCCGTAGAACTCGGCGAAGGCGGGATAGATCTTGATGACCTTGTTAGCGAACAGCCGCGAGAGGCGCGGGTCATTGCGCGTGTCCACCGTCTGCGGCTGGCCGATGGCTTGCAGCATGCGCTCGGCGGCACTGGCATACGCAACCCGGTTGCGTTTGCATTCGGCGAGGTAGTCCTCGATCGAGAGTTCCTCTTCACGCGTGCGCTCGAAGCGGGCGGCGAAATGGCTGATCACGTCCATGTGGGACTCCTGTGGATGGAGGCGACGATGGAAGGCAGATTCACCTCGCCACCGTCTGGGGAAGTTCTGATGAAGTCCTGGGCTCAGGGCTCCATCAGAGCTTTCCGCGACATCAACATGGACACCCACTGTGATCCACAGCTTTCTCCAAACCGCTGCGGGCCAAGTCACAAAAAGCAGGTGAACAGACTCTCAGTTCCCACAAACTGTGCCGACACTATCAGCAATAAGTATGCCTTTTGGCCGCAACGCTTTTCGCAACCGGCTGATGTAGGGACTCTTCAACCGAGCATCAAGTTCACTGTTGCGGCGCCGTCGCCTGAGATCAACGCGGCACCTGCGATCGGCGCTGACGTCGTGACCGAGTGGCCCCGGCAAGGCCACGAATTCCGCGGCAGGCACACCTGGCGATCAGGCCCTGCCAGCGCGCGAGGCAAGGTCAGTGCTTGGGCAGACCGAGCTTGTCGAGCAGGCCGTTGAGCTCGTCGAGTGAATCGAACGAGATCGCCACCTCGCCCTGCTGTCCGCGCGCGGTGCGTTTTTTGACCCGCACTTCGACACAGGCCGTCAGCACATCGGAGAGCTCCTGCTCGATGCGCAGCAGATCGCGTGATTTGGCTGCCGCTGCGCGGGTTGCGGGCTTCTTGTGGCCATCGCCGTCGGCACGGGCGACCAACCGTTCGGCCTCACGCACGCTGAGTTTCTTGGCAACGATCTCGCCTGCGGCGAGGATCTGTTGGGCGCCGTCGAGTGACAGCAGCGCGCGCGCATGGCCCATGTCAAGGTCGCCGGCCATCAGCAATTGCTGCACTGGCTCGACCAGATTCAACAAGCGCAGCAGGTTGCTGGCGGCGCTGCGCGAGCGGCCCACCGCCTGCGCGGCGCGCTCGTGCGTCATGCCGAATTCGTCGGTGAGGCGCTTCAGGCCTTGCGCTTCTTCGAGCGGGTTCAGGTCTTCGCGCTGGATGTTTTCGATCAGCGACATCGCGGCGGCGGACTCATCGGGCACGTCCCGGACCAGCACCGGCACCTCGTCGAGGCCAGCCAGCTTGGCGGCACGCACGCGGCGTTCGCCGGCGATGATTTCGTAGCGCGGTGCATCGGGCGTCGCGTTGTCTGGCACGTCGTGGACGCGGCGCACCAGGATCGGCTGCATGATTCCCTGCGCCTTGATGCTTTCAGCCAGTTCGTACAGCGAGCCCTCGTCCATCCGCGTGCGCGGCTGGTATTTGCCGGGCCGCAACTGTGCAAGCTTCAGGCTGCGCGGGGCGCTGGCGTCAGCAGCCGTTGCATCGGTGGGCTCCTTGACGCGCGGGCCGAGCAGCGCTTCGAGGCCGAGGCCTAAGCCTTTGGGTTTCTTGGTGACCATTGGCAGATTGTCCGGTACGCGACAGGCTCAGCCCAGCGACCTCAGCAAGGCGTGGCCTGCATCCCAATCGCCCTGCCCCGAGTCGCCGTTGAGGCGCCCGAGCGCGCCCAGCAGGCACCAGGTGCTGCCCCAGTCGGCTGCGAGTGCAGCGGCGTGCGCCTCGCTGCAAAGCGGGTCGTCGCTGCTGGCGACCAGCAGGCTGGCAAACGGCAACACCTGGCGAACGACAGGACGCCAGTTGCAGAGGTTCGGCGGCGCATCGTCGCACTGCAAATCGAGGGGCTCGACCAGCAAGGCCGCATGGACGCGCGCGGCGTGCTGGGTGTGCGCCGCCCAGGCCGCGACCAGATAACAGCCCAGGTTGTGTGCCACCAGCACGGCGGGCGTCTCGTCTTCGAGCAGCACCTCATCCAGCCGCGCCATCCAGTCGCCACGGCGCGGCCACAGCCAATCGCTTTGCTCGACGCGGCGGTAGCCATGCAGCGCCTCCCAGCGGCTTTGCCAATGGGTGGGGCCGGCATCCTGCCAGCCGGGCAGCAACAGCACACGGTGATTGACGCGCTCGGTCATGCGAAGGTGCGTTTCGTGGACCGCTGCGGACTCACCATGCTCGCTTATCCTCGCCGCTCAGTCTTTGGGAGCGCTTCATGACACACCGTGTGTTCGTCGACGGCCAGGAGGGCACGACCGGCCTGCGCATCCACGAGTATCTCGCGCAGCGCGACGACATCGAGGTGCTGCGCATCGATCCGGAGCGGCGCAAGGACGCGGCTGAACGTGCGCGCCTGCTGAACGCGGCCGACGTGGCCTTCCTTTGCCTGCCCGATGCCGCCTCGCGCGAAGCGGCCGCGCTGGTCACCAACCCCCGCACGTGCTTGATCGATGCCAGCACGGCGCATCGCACTGCGCCGGGCTGGGCCTTCGGCTTGCCCGAACTCACACCGGCGCAGCGGGCGGCGATCCGCGCGAGCAAGCGCATCGCGAACCCGGGTTGCCACGCCAGCGCCTTCATTTTGTTGTTGCGGCCGCTGGTCGATGCCGGGCTGATTCCGGCCGCCACACCGGTAACGGCCACCTCGATCACTGGCTACTCGGGCGGCGGCAAAAGCATGATCCGTGACTACGAAGCCGCGCTAGCACCCAACGGCGCACCGCCCGCGTGGAATTCGCCATTGGCGGCACCGCGCCCGTATGCGCTGGCGTTGGCCCACAAGCACCTGCCTGAGATGAAAACCCATACCGGCCTGGCCTCGCCGCCCGTCTTCATGCCCATCGTCGGCCCGTTCTACAAGGGCTTGACTGTCAGTGTGCCCTTACATCGATCGGAGCTGAAAGGCGCTGCAAGCGCTGTCGACCTGCATGCGGCACTGCTGCAGCGCTATGTGGGCGAGCGCTTCATCCGCGTGATGCCGCTGTGTGACGAGGCCACGTTGGCGAGCGGCTTCTTCGATGTGCAGGGCTGCAACGACACCAACCGGGTCGACCTGTTCGTTTTTGCGAGCGACAGCCAGGTGTTGCTGATGGCGCGGCTGGACAACCTGGGCAAGGGCGCGAGCGGCGCGGCGGTGCAGGCGATGAATGTGCACCTGGGCATCGACGAGGGTCTGGGCCTTTGATCTAGGCCAGATCGATCCCAGAGCGAAGGCGATCACTCACATCGAATCGATTCGCCTGACCATTTCCTCCGCGAAGGTCACGAAGGCCTGCGCGCCCTTCGATGCTGGATCGAAGATGACGCCGGGCAGCCCGTAACTTGGCGCTTCAGCCAGTCGCACGTTGCGCGGGATCACGGTGTCGAAAACTTTGTTGCCGAAGTGCGCTTTGAGCTGTTCACTAACCTGCTGCTGCAGCGTGATGCGCGGGTCGAACATCACCCGCAACAAGCCGATGATCTGCAGCGCGGGGTTCAAATTGGCATGAACCTGCTTGATGGTGTTGACCAGATCCGACAGGCCTTCGAGCGCGAAGTACTCGCACTGCATCGGCACAATCACGCCGTGCGCGCTGCACAAGCCGTTGAGCGTCAGCATGCTAAGTGACGGCGGGCAATCGATCAGCACGAAGTCGTAGTCGGTGGCCACGGCCGCCAGCGCGGTCTTCAATCGTTGGTCTCGCCGGTCGAGCTCGACCAGCTCCACCTCGGCCCCGGCCAGCTCGCGGTTGGCGCCCACCACGTCGTAGCCCACCGCCGCCTTGCGCTGGCGGACTTCGGCGATCGAGGCGTTTTCTAGCAACACGTCGTACACCGTCAACTCCAGCGTGCGCTTGTCGATGCCCGAGCCCATGGTGGCATTGCCCTGCGGGTCCAGGTCGACCAACAGCACGCGCTGCCCCACCTTGCTCAGGCCCGCGGCCAGATTCACCGTCGTGGTGGTTTTGCCGACCCCGCCTTTTTGATTGGCGATGCAGAAGATTCGGGCCATGGACGATGTGGGTTCGGGAAGCGGTGTGAGGCGCACGGCGCCGAGCTGGGAAGGTGCTTTTTCTAGCCCTCACCGCGTGCATGATTATAGGAAGCAGGGGTTGTGGTTCAGGGCTGAACCTCGGTCTTCAGCCGCATCCAGACCAGACAGCGCTCAGCATAGGATCCGGGAACCGACAACGGTTCCCCGTGAAACACGTCGATGTCGCCAGGAAGTGCCGCCAATTCATCGGTCGGCGCCTTGCCTTTCATCGCCATCCACATGCCTTGTGGCGCCAGTGACGCGCGGCTCAGCTGCGTGAAGTCGACCAGCGACGCAAACGCCCGCGATGTGATGACATCAAACGACCCGCTCTTGAGTGCCTCCACACGGGCATGCTCGGCGCCCAGGTTGCGCAAGCCCAGTTGGGCCGCCGCCTGCCGGATGAATGCCGCCTTCTTGCCGACAGTGTCGACACACACCACCTGCCACTGCGGGAACAAGACGGCGAGCACCACCCCGGGCAAGCCGCCACCGCTGCCGACATCAAGCACGCGCAGCGAATGGCCCGCAATACCATTTGAATCGCCCACGGTCTGTCTCAGTTGTCGCGCCATCGGCCCGACCACTGCCAAGCAATCGGCCAGGTGTTGGCGCAGCATGTCTTGCGGATCGCGCACCGCCGTCAGGTTGTAAGTCGCGTTCCAGCGCTGCAGCAGATCCAGGTAACCCAACAGGCTGTCAAGCGCGGTGGAAGCCACTGGCAGACGCAATTCGGCCATGACGCCGGTCAGCGGCTCGCGCAGTGGGTGAGCAAGCAGCTCAGGCGGCATGGGCCAGGTCGGAAAATCCAGCAAACCGGCCCTTCTTTAAATGCACCAGCAACAGAGACACCGCGGCAGGGGTGACACCCGACATTCGCGAGGCCTGGCCCAAGGTTTCTGGCCGATGTTGGCTGAGTGTCTGCCGCACTTCATGGCTGAGTGCCGATACTTGGGCATAGTCGAGCTCGGCCGGCAGCGCCAAATGCTCGTAGCGCGCCACCCGCTCGACCTCGTGGTTCTGCTGGACGATGTAGCCCGCGTACTTCGCGCTGATCTCGATTTGCTCGATCACCGCGTCCGCCAGCGTCACTCCCAGCTCACCGCGCAACGTTTCACGTGAAACCACCGCGTCGGAACACGCGACGGCCGCCACGGCGCTCAGCACGTCGTGGTTGACCTCGGGACGACGCAGCAGATCCATCAGGCTGTATTCGTGCTCCAACGGCTTACCAAGCAAACGTTCGGAATCAGCGGCGGGCAATGTCTGCGGTCGCACCCAGGTGGCCTCCAGGCGCAGTGTTTCACGTGAAACTGCGTCGCGCTTGCGGCTGAATGCGGCCCAGCGCACGTCATCGACAAGGCCGAGTCGGCGACCGTGTTCGGTGAGTCGCGCGTCGGCGTTGTCCTCGCGCAGCTGCAGTCGGTACTCGGCGCGGCTGGTGAACATGCGATAAGGCTCGGTCACTCCCTTGGTGATCAGGTCATCGACCAGCACGCCCAGATAGGCCTCGTTGCGGCCCGGTGTCCAGGCCGGTTGATCACGCACCTGCAAGGCGGCGTTCAAGCCGGCGAACAGGCCCTGCGCCGCCGCTTCCTCGTAGCCAGTGGTGCCATTGATCTGCCCGGCGAAAAACAGGCCGCGGATCGACTTCGTCTCCAAGCTGGCCCTCAGCGCGCGCGGGTCGAAGTAGTCGTACTCGATCGCATAACCGGGTCGCAGGATGTGCGCCTGCTCAAGCCCCACCATCGACTGCACTGCAGCCAATTGAACGTCGAAGGGCAGCGAGGTCGAAATGCCGTTCGGGTAGAACTCGTGCGTCGTCAGGCCCTCGGGCTCCAGATAGATCTGGTGCGAGGTCTTGTCGGCGAAGCGATTGACCTTGTCCTCGATGCTCGGGCAGTAGCGTGGCCCGACGCCTTCAATTACGCCGGTGAACATGGGGCTGCGGTCGAAGCCCGAGCGGATGATCTCGTGCGTGCGTTCGTTGGTGTGGGTGATCCAGCACGGCACTTGGGCCGGGTGCTGCGACGCATCGCCCAGGTAGCTGAACACCGGCATGAGCGTCGAAGGCGCCGCACCATCGGGCCCGGGAACGCCGTCGCCACGCTGCGGCGTCAAGCGGCTGAAGTCGATGCTGCGACCGTCAACTCGCGGTGGCGTGCCGGTTTTCAGACGGCCTTGCGGCAGCTTCAATTCTTTCAGGCGCGACGAAAGCGTGATCGCTGGCGGATCGCCCGCACGGCCCGCCGCATGGTGGTCGAGGCCCACATGCACCTTGCCGTTCAGGAAGGTGCCGGCTGTCAACACCACGGCGAGCGACTTGAAGCGAACGCCCACTTGCGTGACAACGCCTGCCACCGAGTCACCTTCGACGATCAGGTCATCGCAGGCCCCTTGAAACAGCCACAGGTTCTGCTGGTTCTCAAGCCGGCGCCGGATGGCCGCACGGTACAGCACGCGATCGGCCTGAGCGCGGGTCGCACGCACGGCGGGACCTTTCGAGCCATTCAAAATGCGGAACTGAATACCGGCTTCGTCGGTCGCCGCGGCCATCGCGCCGCCCAGCGCATCGATTTCCTTGACCAGATGCCCTTTGCCGATGCCGCCGATCGACGGGTTGCAGCTCATTTGGCCGAGTGTCTCGATGTTGTGCGTCAGCAGCAGCGTGGCGCAACCCAGCCGCGACGACGCCAGCGCCGCCTCGGTGCCGGCATGGCCACCACCGATCACAATCACATCGAAGACCCGCGGGAACCACATGGTGTTGCCTGTTTTTTGAGCAGGTGCAGATTGTAGAGAGCGCGCGGCCTGAGCGCGCCTCGGCAGGCGCCCTCAGCGGCTCATGCCACTGCCTGGCACGCTGCGCAGGTCCTGCGCGATGCGCCCTTCGTGGAGCACGATCACGCGGCTGGCGGTGGCGATCGTCTCCGGCCGGTGCGCGACGATGACGCGCGTCAGGTCGAGCTGACGCACCGCCTGGTTGACCAGCCGTTCGCGGTCGACATCGAGCGCGCTGGTCGCCTCGTCCAAAAACAGGATGCGCGGGCGCTTGTACAGCGCGCGCGCCAGCAGGATGCGCTGCTTCTGGCCGCCCGACACGCTGGCGGCCATGTCGCCGATCAGCGTGTGGAAACCCATTGGCATCGCCTCGATTTCGTCGTGTACGGCCGCCAGCCGGGCGCATTCTTCGACCCACGCGTTGTCGGGTGCCGAATCGAAGAAGCTGATGTTGTCGATGATCGAGCCAGCGAACAGCTGGTCGTCTTGCATCACGGTGCCGATCATGTCGCGCCAGGCGCGCGCACCGAGCCGCGCCAAGGGAAGGCCGCCGACACGCACCTCACCAGCCTGCGCCTCCAGCGTGCCCAGCATCAGCTTCAGCAGCGTGGTCTTGCCACAGCCCGAGGGCCCGGCGATGGCCACCGACTCGCCCGGCTCAATGGTCAGGCTCAGTCCGTCGATGACCCAGGGCTCGCCGTCGGAATAACGGAAGCGAATGCCGCTAAGCTGGATCTGCGCGCCGAGCGTGTCGACATCGACCGAGGCGGCTACGTCGGCTTCAGGCGCGGTCAGCACGATGTCGGCCAGCCGCTCGCCCTGCAGTTTCAGCATCCGCAGCTCGACCAGCTTGTCGATCAGGCCGCTGACGCGCAGCGCGAACTGCTCCTTGTAGGCGAAGAACGCGAACAGCATACCGACTGAAAAGCTGCGGTCCAGCACCAGCAGGGCGCCGACCCAGATCACGGCCACCCGCTCCAGGCCAAACACCAGCTTGTGCGACACCGCGAAGGTCAGGTCGAGCTTGCGCATCACGATGTGCGCGTTCAGCGCATCGACCGCACGGTTCATGTACTGGCCCTGCCGCTCTTCTTGTCGGTTGAACAGCTTGATCGATTGCACGCCGCGAAGCGACTCCAAAAAGTGAGTGGCCACTTTTGCGTCGTGCACGATGGATTCTTCGGTCGCATCACGCAGCGGACGGAAGAACAGCCAGCGCAGCAGCGCGTAGAGGCTCACGCCGGCCAGCGCGATCAGCGTCAGCTTGACGCTGTAGAACGCCATCATCGCGAAGGTCAGCACCACCAGCAGGCCGTCGAGCACCACCTCGATGAAGCTGGTGGTGAGCGTTTGCTGAATTTTTTCGACGGCGGCAAAGCGTGACATCACGTCGCCGGTGTGGCGCTTTTCGAACCACACCACCGGCAGCCGCATCAGGTGCGCGAACACATTCGACAGCCACTGCAGGTTCAGCGTGGCCGACAGGTACAGCACCGCCCATGAGCGGATCGCGCCGGTCGCCACCTGCACCAGCACGAGCAAGGTGAAGCCCAGCCCGAGGGTGACCAGGAGGTCGCGGTCCGCGCTGACCAGCACGCTGTCGACCACCCACTGCATGAAAAATGGCGACAGCAGCATGAACACTTCAAGTGCCAGCGCCAGCGCCAGGATCTGGAACAACGAACGCTTCAGACCACTGACACGGCCAAGCAGCTGCCGCACCGTCACCGACTGCCGCTCCACGCGGGGCTGGAACTCGGGCGTAGGCGCCAGTTCAAGCACCACGCCGGTGAAGTGTTTCGACACCTCCGCCATCGACAGCCGGCGTATGCCGCGCGCCGGGTCGTGCAGCACAGCCTTGCCACCGCGCAGCGCAACCAGCACCACAAAGTGGTTCAAATCCCAGTGCAGCACGCAAGGCAGCTGCAATTGCGGCAAATGTTCGAGCTCGGCGCGCAGCGCCCGCGGCATCAATTGCAGCTGCCCGGCCATGCGCGTCAAATCCATCATCGTCGCGCCCTTCAGCGACAACGAGAAGCGCTTGCGCAAGGTCGGCAGGTCGGTCTTCAGACCGTGGTGCGTGGCCACCATGGCCAGACACGCCAAGCCGCACTCGGCCTCTTCGGTCTGCAGCAGCATCGGAACCCGCGATGGGCCCAGGCCCATGCGCAGGGCCGACAAGGCGGCTGCGCCCAGCCCAGGCTCCCCGGCACCTTTCACAGCCGCCCCGTCACGCTCAACAACGGCTCAAAGATCCACTCAATCAGACGCCGCCGGTCGAGCAACACATCGGCTTCGAGCTGCATGCCGGCGACCAGAGGCTGCGCGACACCGTAGGCCTGGACCGTCTGCTCATCGAGGGCCACGGTGATGCGGTACAGCGGCTCAGCGCTCGGCGAGGCGCCATCCGCTCGCGCATCGGGAATCGCACTGGCCGACAAGGGCAGACTCGCCAGCTCAGCTGCCTGCAGTGGCGTGCGCGACACCTGCAGCACCTGCCCCGGGTAATGGCCGAACTTTTGGTACGGAAACGCCTGATAGCGCAGCTGCACGGTCTGCTCGGGGCGGAGAAACCCCACCGCGCTGGACGGGGCAAACAGCTGCGCCTGCATCTTTGCGCCCTCGGGCAGCAGGCTGGCCAGCGCGGCCGACGGGGTAACGCTGTCACCGGGTGCTGCGAGCACGGTAGTGACCACGCCGGATCGTGGCGCTCGCACGACGATGCGCTGCAAGGCGCCGCTCTCGGCCGAGGCCTGCGTCAGCTCGGCGATGCTGCGCTCGATGCCGCCACGCTGCGCCTGGGCCTGCGAGGTGCGCTCCTGTCGCTGCGCTTCGAGCACACCGATTTCACGCTGCTGTGCGAGGCGTTGGCGCACCAGCGCCTGCGCCTGCGCACGCAAGCCGAGGATCTCTTCCGACTTGGTCTGCACGTGGGCACCAGAGACGAAGTTGTCGGCCTG
>JANPNF010000199.1:0-5572 GCA_031427315.1 Burkholderiales bacterium
TGTCTGTTGCTGCTCCTCACCACCGGTTGCAGCAGCCTCAGCTACTACGCGCAATCGGTCAGCGGTCACCTGAAACTGCTGAATGCCGCGCGGCCGGTGCCCGACGTGCTGGCCGACCCCGCGACGCCCGCCGCGTTGAAAGCGCGGCTCGAACTGACGCAACGCATCCGCGACTACGCGGTGACCGCGTTGAAGTTGCCCGACAACGACAGCTACCGGCGCTATGCCGATCTGCAACGCAACGCGGCGGTGTGGAACGTGGCGGCCGCCCCCGCACTGAGCCTGACCTTGCGAACCTGGTGCTTTCCGGTCGTCGGTTGCGTGGCCTACCGCGGTTACTACGACCACGACCAAGCGGAGGCCTATGCCGCGCAAATGCGCGCCAGCGGGCTCGATGCCAGCGTTTATGCGGTGCCTGCTTATTCCACGCTGGGCAAGCTGCCCGGTGGCTACTTTGCCGACCCCTTGCTCAACACCTTCGTGCCGTCCCCCGAAGGCGAACTGGCCCGGTTGATCTTCCATGAGCTGGCGCACCAGGTGGCCTTCGCACCCGACGACACCGTCTTCAATGAATCGTTCGCGACCACCATCGAGCGCGTCGGCACGGCCCGTTGGCTGAGCGATCACGGCGGTGCCGTAGCCCGCGACGCGCTGGCGATGCAGCAAGCGCGTCGAGCTGATTTCCGCGCCTTGACCGCCACCTACCGTGAGCGCTTGAACGCGCTGTACCAAAGCGCCGCGTCAAACGACGAGAAGCGCCGTGGCAAGGCAGAGCTGCTGGCACAGCTGCGCGCCAACCATGCTGCGCTGAAGGCAGGTTCCTGGCAGGGATACACTGGCTATGACGGCTGGTTCGACCGCGTCAACAATGCGTCTTTCGGCGTGCTGGCGGCCTACACCGAACTGGTGCCGCAGTTCGAGCGCCTGCTCGCTGCGCAGGGTGGCGATCTGCCGCGCTTCTACGCCGAGGTGCAGCGGCTGGCTGCGTTACCGATGGATGAGCGACGGCGTGCCTTGCAAGTTGTGACCCCATCGCCTTAATGACTGTCGCGAGCCCTTTAATTTTTCAGACGCTGCCGCATGACCCAATTCACCATCCAACGCCAACACACGCTCGGCATCGACGGCGCACGCCAGCTGGCGCGGCACTGGGCTAACCACGCACGGCGCCAGTATGAGATGGACTGCTGCGTCCACGCCGACGCCCACTGCGAGCGGGTGACCTTCGAGCGGTCGGGCGTGCAGGGTGATCTGGTGGCCACCGCCGATCACTTTGCGCTGACGGTGAAGTTGGGTTTCTTGCTGTCGGGTTTCAGCGAGCGCATCCGCGGCGAGATCGAGAAGAACCTCGATGCAGCCATTGCCAAGGCCCAGGCCGCTTCCGGTGGCCATGCCGAAGCAGCCAACGGCTGACTGGGCGAGCCCCGCGGTCGATTGGGTTATTGCGCGACGCGGCTGCCGGCAGTGGGCGCTGCCGCCGCAGCAGCGCGTGGCGTGGATGCCGCAGGCGAGGGCGTCTTCGAATAGGCCTGTGCCAGACCCAGCAAATGCTGTTTTTGCGCCGGCTCGAAATACGGGGCCAGCAGGCTCAGCACGTGGGAGGCGCCGCGCAGCAGGGCCGCACCCGCATTCTCGGGTTCGAGCGCATGGCGCGGGTCGCGCACGTACTCGTAGCTGAGCCAGTAGGTCGACATCACGACCATCGCGGTGGCCACTGATTCGGCCTCTGACGCGCTCAAGCGCACCGCATTGCCTCTGCCGAGGCCAGCCAGCACGCGCTGCACCGCCTGGGTTTTTTCCTTCAGCACGTACTGGAAATGGGTTTCGATCCGCCGGTTCTTGCTGAGCAGGTCGTTCAGGTCGCGGTACAGGAAGCGGTACTGCCAGATCAGCTCGAACAGCATGTGGAAGAACAGCCAGGCGTCCTCGACATCGCGCACGTCGTCGGCCGCTTTCAGCAAGGCGTTCAGCGAGGCTTCGTAGCGATCGAACAGCCGATCGACCAGCAGGTCCTTGGCCGGGTAGTGGTAACACAGGTTGCCGGTGCTGATGTTCAGCTCGGCCGAAATCAGCGTGGTCGACACGTTCGGCTCGCCGAAGCGGTTGAACAGCGCCAGCGTCACGTCGAGGATGCGCTCGGCCGTGCGGCGTGTCTTCTTGACGGGAGTCGCCATGGCATCTGCCTTCTGTTGCAGTCGAACTGTCGGTCAAGTTAGCACCAAGTCGGCGCGTGTCCAGCGGCATCTGCCCTAAAGCGGCGCGGCGGCCGGCGCGCCATGACGCCGTGCCTGCGCGCCGCAGTGCCACTGCCTACAATCACAGGCTTTATGCACGTTTCTCCTACCGGCGCTGCCAACGCCGTCTCTTTTTGCAGCGTCAGCAAGCACTACGGCAGCGCCAAAGTTAGCGTGCAGGCGCTGGACGACGTCAGTTTCGACATCGAACCGGGCGAATTCTTCGGCCTGCTCGGGCCCAATGGCGCCGGCAAAACCACACTGATCAGCATCCTCGCGGGCTTGTCGCGCGCCAGCGCGGGTCAGGTGCTGGTGCATGGCCACGATGTCGTCACCGACTACGCCGCAGCGCGCCGCAGCCTTGGCATCGTGCCGCAGGAATTGGTGTTCGACCCCTTCTTCACGGTGCGCGAGACGCTGCAAATTCAAAGCGGCTATTTCGGCGTGCGCGACGACCGGCGTGCCAACGACGCCTGGATCGACGAGTTGCTGGAGAACCTGGGCCTGACTGACAAGGCCAATGCCAACACCCGGCAGCTGTCGGGCGGTATGAAGCGCCGGGTGCTGGTGGCGCAGGCGCTGGTGCACCGCCCGCCGGTGATCGTGCTCGACGAGCCCACCGCCGGCGTCGATGTCGAGCTGCGGCAGACGCTGTGGCAGTTCATCGCGCGCCTCAACAAGGAAGGCCACACCGTGCTGCTGACCACCCATTACCTGGAAGAAGCCGAAGCGCTGTGCGGTCGCTTGGCCATGTTGAAGCAGGGGCGCGTGGTGGCGCTCGACCGCACCTCGGCGCTGCTGGCCGGGCGCGCCAGCACGATGCTGCGCTTCAAGCTCGACACGCCGTTGCCCGCCTCGCTGGCGTCGAATGCCCGCGTCACCGGCCGCATCGTGCAGATCAAGACACGCAACGCGGCCGAGGTCGAATCGGTGTTGGCGACCTTGCGCGCGGCCGGTGGCCAGCCGGAAGACCTGGAAATCGGCCGTGCTGATTTGGAAGACGTGTTTCTTGAAATCATGCACGGCGAACCGGCGCACGAACTGTCGCAACCGCCGCTGCTGGTGTCGGCATGACGCCGCTGGCCCCGCCGCCCGCGATGCACTTGCTTTTCCGGTGCTCGCACGCTGTTCTACAAGGAGGTGCTGCGCTTCTGGAAGGTCAGTTTTCAGACGGTGGCGGCACCCGTGCTCACCGCAGTGCTGTACCTGCTGATCTTCGGCCATGCGCTCGGAGAGCATGTGCAGCCCTTCGATGGCGTCGGCTACACCAGCTTCCTGGTGCCGGGCCTGGTGATGATGAGCGTGCTGCAGAACGCGTTCGCCAACAGCAGCTCATCGCTGATCCAGAGCAAGATCAGCGGCAACCTGGTGTTTTTGCTGGTCACGCCGCTGTCGCACTGGGCCTGGTTCGTCGCCTACGTCGGCGCGTCGGTGGTGCGCGGCGTCGCCGTAGGCACGGGGGTGCTGGCAGTGACGGTGTGGTTCGCGCCGTTGCACCTGGCGCAACCGGTGTGGATCGTGGCGTTCGCGCTGCTGGGCGCGGTGCTGATGGGGGCGCTGGGCTTGATCGCGGGCCTGTGGGCGGAGAAATTCGACCAGATCGCGACCTTCCAGAACTTCGTCATCATGCCGATGACGTTTCTCTCCGGGGTGTTCTATTCAGTCGCCAGTCTGCCGCCACTGTGGCGGGTGGCCAGCCACCTGAATCCGTTTTTCTACATCGTCGACGGTTTTCGGTACGGCTTTTTCGGTGTCAGCGATGTGTCGCCGTGGGTCAGCCTGGGCGTGGTGGCAGCTGGTCTGGTGGGCGTGTGCGGCTTGTGCCTTCGCCTGCTGCGCACCGGCTACAAGATTCGATATTGACTCGCCTGAGCGATAATCGGTAGATGTCTGAACCCACGCCAAACGAAGTGCAGCGCTTCATCGCGCAAGGCTTGAGTTGCGAGCATCTGGAGGTGCAGGGCGACGGTCGGCACTTCTTCGCCACCATCGTGTGCGCCGCCTTCGAAGGCGCCAGCCGCGTCCAGCGCCACCAACTCGTCTACCGGGCGCTGGGCGACAAGATGCGCGCCGAGATTCACGCTCTGTCGATGAAGACGCTGACGCCCGCCGAGTGGGCCGTCAGCGCCGATCAAGCCCCACTGCCACATCACTGAAAGTTGTCGCGGCACGTGCCGCGACGTTTGAATTCGCGACAGTGGGTTCGACGGCGGTGCATGTTTCCTTCCCACGCCTACGCGCACGCTCATGGACAAACTTCTGATACGCGGCGGACGGCCTCTCGAAGGTGAGGTCACGATCTCGGGTGCCAAGAACGCGGCATTGCCCGAGCTGTGCGCTGCGCTGCTCACGGCCGAGCCGGTGACGCTGACCAACGTGCCGCGTCTGAACGATGTGGGCACCACGCTGAAGCTGCTGCGCAACATGGGCGCGGTCTGTGGACGCAGCGAAGCCCAGCCTGACGCGGTCACGCTGGACACGTCCACGGTGAACTCGCCGGAAGCGCCGTACGACCTGGTCAAAACGATGCGCGCATCGATCCTGGTGCTGGGCCCGCTGCTGGCGCGCTTCGGCCGGGCGCGGGTTTCGCTGCCTGGTGGCTGCGCGATCGGCTCGCGGCCAGTCGACCAGCACATCAAGGGCCTGCAGGCGATGGGCGCGCAGATCACGGTGGAGCACGGCTACATCATCGCGAAGGCGCCTGAGACCTTCGGGGCTGGCCCGCGGCGCTTGCGCGGCGCCAAGATCACCACCGACATGGTCACCGTCACCGGCACCGAAAACCTGCTGATGGCCGCCACGCTGGCCGAGGGCGAAACGGTGCTGGAGAACGCCGCGCAGGAACCCGAGGTGGTGGACTTGGCCCAGATGCTGATCGCGATGGGCGCGCGCATTGAGGGACACGGCACCCGCCGCATTCGCATCGAAGGCGTCGAGCGCCTGCACGGGCTGGCAGGCGCGGCCAGCCACCGCATCGTGCCTGACCGTATCGAGGCCGGCACCTTTTTGTGCGCGGTGGCGGCCACCGGTGGCGATGTGACGCTGCGCCGCGCGCGTGCCGACCACCTCGATGCGGTGATCGAGAAACTGCGTGATGCGGGCGTGGCGATTGAATCAGGCGACGACTGGATTCGTGTGCGCAGCCGGCAGCGGCCGCAGGCGGTGAGCTTTCGCACCAGCGAGTACCCCGCGTTCCCGACAGACATGCAGGCGCAGTTCATGGCGCTGAACTGCATTGCCGACGGCGCCGCCAAAGTCACCGAAACGATCTTCGAGAACCGCTTCATGCACGTCAACGAAATGGTGCGACTGGGCGCGCGCATCGAGGTGGAGGGCCA
>JANPNF010000200.1:0-12278 GCA_031427315.1 Burkholderiales bacterium
TCGATCACATCGGCCCAGGGCACGAGCTTCAGCGCGGTGAGCCAGCCGATGGCCATGCGGTGCTTTGCGGCGTGCTCAGCGCTGCCAGACGACGCCGTCGTCGGTCAGCAGCGCATCGAGCGGCAGGTCATCGGGGCGGGCACGCAGAAACGGCAGAAAGCCGTTGGAGTAGCACAGGCCCACGGTGTAGGGGCGCGGCGACAGGGCGGCTACGGTGCGGTCGTAGAAGCCGCCGCCGTAGCCCAGGCGCACGCCCCCCGGCCCATAGCCCACGCAGGGCATCAGCACCATTTGCGGCTCGAAGGTCTCGGTGCCGTTGGGCTTGGGGATGTCGTACGCATCGCGCTCCATCGGGCAGCCGGGGAACCACACGTGGAACTGCAGTGAGCCCACGGTCTTGTCGACCACCGGCAGCCCAATGCGCCGATCGGTAGCGCCCTCCGTCCAGCGGTACAGCGCAGGCAGCGGATCGAATTCACCTTTGATCGGCCAGTAGCCGCCGATGGCCTTTTCTTCGCGCCGCACCAGCCAGATCCGCAGCACGCTTTGCAACTGCACCGCGCGCTCCAGGCGATCAGGCAGGGCTTGGCGGGCAGCGATCAGCTTGAGCCGCTGGGCGGCGCGTTCGTCGGGGGCGGTGGGAGGGGCCGTGGAAGCGTCGGGTGTGCTCATGCGCAGATTGTGCAAGACGCGGGCCGAGGCAGTGCACAGCCCCCGCTCCCGCAGGGGGATGCCGCGCCCACCCTCGCTCAGACCACACCGCGCTCGGTCACCACACAGGCGAGTGGGCGGTCGTGCGGCTGCGGCTGCCAGAGGGACTCGTCGATCTCGCCGACCGACCAGGCCACGCCGACCACCGTGGCCTGCGGGTGCAAGGCCATCCACCGGTCGAAATAACCGCCGCCATAGCCCAGCCGCCAGCCCGAGGCGGTGTAGCCCACGCACGGCGCCAGCACCACGTCAGGCACAACCTCCGGCCCGTCGGGCGCTAGGATACGGCATTCATCGCGGGTGATCAGCGGCCGGCGATCCCAATGACGAAACGCCATCTGGCGGGGCTCCAACGACGAAAACGGCAGCGCCAAAGGCGTGTCTCGCAGATCAGGCTCGGTGACACAAACCGCGGCCACGTCGAATTCAGATCGAACTGCGCTGTAAATCCCGAGCCTGTCCGGCGCGAGTTGCCGCAACACCGACATAAGATGAGCTGCAAATTGCGACTGCACAGACGCGTCGGCCACGAAGGCAAAACGCGCCGCCAGCAGCCGGGCGCGATGCGCAGCGCGGGCCGCAGTGATCGCAGCGACAGAGGTTTCGGACATGAACGGATGGGTTGGGTGTAAGGGGTTGCCAGCGGCGTCAGCGGGTTGTACCGCAGAGGCTGGTGGCGACCATCGTCAGCGACGGGGCGCTGTGCCGCGGGCGTTGAGGTGGGCGCCGGCGTTGGCGTTGGCGTTGGCGTTGGCGTTGGCGATGGTGGCCGTCATGGGCGCGCTGACCAGCACGGTGGTGTTCGCCAGTGAGCCGTCCCCGCTGCTGTCGGCTTCGGGCGGTGCCGCCGATCCGCTGGTCGACGCCCGCGACGCGTTCCGCAAGCGCGACCGCGCGCGGCTGGCCGCGCTGCGCGATGCCACTGCCACCGCACAGCACCCGCTGGCGATGTGGGTGGCGTACTGGGACGCCAATGTGCGCCTGTCGGAGCTGCAGCAGGCCGACCTCGATCTGTTCTACAGCCGCTGGGGCGGCACCTACGTCGAAGATCGGCTGCGCAACGACTGGCTGCTGGAGCTGGGCCGGCGCCGCGACTGGGCGAATTTCGTCATCGATTTCCCCCGCTTCAAGTTGAACGACGACCGCGAAGTCAGCTGCTATGCGCTGCTGACCGACCACCTGGCCGGCCGCGACGTGCGTGACGCCGCACGCAGTGTCTGGGCCGCGCAGCGCGAGGCCGACGATGGCTGTGCGCTGCTGGCTGGCACCCTGCTGTCGGCAGGCGTGTTCAAACCGGCCGACGCCTGGCGCAAGGCGCGGCTGGCGATGGACGTCAACCGCCCGCGCGCGGTGGTGCAGGCCGTGGCCCTCGCGATGGGCACGACCGACCCGAACGCCGACAAGGCCGTGCAGGCACTGCTCGATGCGCCCGCGCATTTCCTGTCGCGAAAGGCACGGGCCACCGGGCGCAGTGATGCCGAGCTCGCGACGTTGGCGCTGATCAAACTGGCCGCCACCGACCCCGACGCGGCCGCCGACGCCCTCAGCAAACGCTGGGAGCGCGCGCTGCCGGCCGATCTGGCCGCCTGGGCCTGGGCGGCCACTGCCAAGCAGTCGGCACAACGCCTTTTGGGCAACGCGCCGGATCAATTTCAACGCGCCGACCGCATGGCTCGCAACGATGCCGACGACAACCCGTGGCCGGACGACACGTTGGCCTGGAAGGTGCGCGCCGCCTTGCGCGCGAACCAGGGCGCCGGCCGCTGGCAGCAGGTGATCCAGGGCGTCAACGCGATGAGCCCGGTCGAGCAGCGCGACCCCGCCTGGGTTTACTGGAAGGCGCGCGGCCTGCAAGCACTGGCCACCGACTCGCAAGACGGCGAGGCACTGCGCGAGCAGGCCCGCGAGATGCTCGCCAGCATCGCCGGGCAATGGCATTTCTACGGTACGCTGGCGAGCGAAAAACTGGGTCAGACCGTCTGGCTGCCGCCGCGGCCGCCCGCGTTGACGGCTGCCGAGCGCGCCGCCACCGCCCGCGATGCCGGGCTCACTCGAGCCTTGCAGCTGATTGCCCTCGGGCTGCGCAGTGAAGGAGTGCGCGAATGGAATTTCAGTCTGAGGGCGATGGGTGACCGTGAGCTGCTGGCCGCCGCGCAGCTGGCCTGCGACCGCGAAATCTGGGACCGTTGCATCAACACCAGCGAGCGCACCCGCAGCGTGGTCGACATGCAGCAACGCTTTCCGACCCCGTTCAGAGTCCAGGTGTTGGCGCGCACTCAGGCCATCGGACTCGATGCGGCCTATGTCTACGGGCTGATCCGGCAGGAGTCGCGCTTCATCACCGACGCGCGCTCCGGCGTCGGTGCGTCGGGCCTGATGCAGGTGATGCCCGCCACCGCGCGCTGGACGGCGCGCAAGATCGGCCTCGACTACAGCCACGAGCGCATTGCCGACCGCGACGTCAACCTGACCCTGGGCACCGGCTACCTGAAGCTGGTGCTCGACGACTTCGCCGGCTCACAGCCGCTGGCCGCCGCCGCCTACAACGCCGGCCCCGGCCGCTCGCGCCGCTGGCGCGAAGGTCCTTCGCTGGAGCCGGCCAGCTGGGCCGAGAACATCCCGTTCGCCGAGACGCGCGACTACGTCAAGAAAGTCTTGTCGAACGCTGCCTACTACGCGGCCTTGCTGGGCAACGAACGGGTGTCACTGTCGGCCCGCCTAGGACCCTCGATCGGCCCGCGCGACCCGGCCATCGCCGGTGCTGACCGCGATCTGCCGTGACCGCGCAGAATCCAGGCTTTCCCATCTGTCGATGACGTCATCGCCCACCGAGGTCAATCACCGCGTGTCGAACATTCTGGTCTTGGGTGGCAGTGGCTTCGTCGGGCGCAGCGTCTGCGAGCGGCTCGTCGAGCGCTCGGGCGGGGCGGGCGGTCGCATCGTGGTGCCCAGCCGTCGCCCGCAACGTGCGCTGCACCTGCGCACGCTGCCCACCGTCGAGCTGGTGCAGGCCGATGTGCACAGCGAGGTCGAGCTGGTGCATCTGCTGGCCGGCTGCGATGCGGTGATCAACCTGGTCGCGAGGCTCCATGGCAGCGCGGCCGAATTCCAGCGGGCCCATGTCGATCTGCCGCGGCAGCTGGTGGCGGCCTGTCAGGCCACTGGCGTGAGGCGCGTGGTGCATGTCAGTGCGCTGGGCGCGGGCATCAATGCGCCGTCGAATTACCTGCGATCGAAGGCCGCCGGTGAAGCGGTGCTGCGTGCGGCAGGGCTGGATTTGACGCTGCTGCGGCCGTCAGTCATCTTTGGCGAGCACGACCAGTTCTTGAACCTGTTCGCCCGCCTGCAGGCCGTGGCTCCGGTGATGCCGCTGGCCGGCGCCGCGGCTCGCTTCCAGCCGGTGTGGGTCGAAGACGTGGCCGCCGCCATCGTGGCGGCATTGGATGAACCCTCGTCGATCGGCCAGACCGTCGACTGCGGCGGCCCGACGGTCTACACGCTGGAACAGCTGGTTCGTTTTGCCGGCCGCTGCTCGGGCTGCGAGCGGCCCGTCATCCCGCTGCCCGACGGCCTCGCCCGGCTGCAGGCGATGGTGATGGGCTGGCTGCCGGGTGCGCCGCTGATGTCGGCCGACAACCTCGATTCGATGCGCGTGCCGAATGTGCTCAGCGGCGATTTGCCCGGCTTGGAAGCCTTCGGTATCGAGCCCGCGGCGATGGAGGGCGTGATGGCACCGCTGCTGCAACACCGCGCCGGTGTGGCGCGGCTGAACTCGCTGCGCGCTGGCGCGCGCGGCCGCTGACCGGCACCCTTTCACACGCACCGATGAAGGCCTGGAGAGTCGGCGGCGCGGTGCGGGATGCGCTGCTCGGGCGGCCGGGCAGCGATGTCGACTGGGTCGTCACCGGCACGACCCCCGAGGCGATGCGCGCCGCCGGCTACCTGCCGGTGGGCCGCGACTTCCCGGTGTTTCTGCATCCGGTCACCAAGCAGGAATACGCCCTCGCCCGCACCGAGCGCAAGACCGCGCCGGGCTACCACGGCTTTGTCTTCCACGCCGATCCGGCGGTGACGCTGGAGGAAGACCTGCAGCGGCGTGACCTGACCATCAACGCAATGGCGCAGGACGAGACCGGCCGCGTCATCGACCCGTTTGGCGGGCAGCGCGATCTGCAGGCCCGACTGCTGCGCCATGTGTCGCCCGCGTTCGCTGAGGACCCTGTGCGCATCCTGCGCGTGGCGCGGTTTGCGGCGCGATTCGTCGATTTCCAGGTCGCTGCTGAAACGCAGGCGCTAATGCAACACATGGTGACCGCTGGCGAGGTCGATGCGCTGGTCGCTGAACGCGTGTGGCAGGAGCTGTCGCGTGGTCTGATGGAAGCGCAACCGTCGCGGATGTTCGACGTGCTGCACGACTGCGGCGCGCTGGCGCGGCTGATGCCTGAGATCGCCACCGACTGGGCGTCCGACGAACCAGACGCCATCCGCTGGCGTCAAACCATCGATCTGGCCGCCCGCCGTGAGCTGCCGCTGCCCGCGCGATTTGCGGTCGTGACCCACCGGCTGGGTGCGTCTGAACGAGCTGTCCAGACCGGTGCCACCGCGGTGGACTTGTTAACGCTGTGTGCGCGTTGGCGCATTCCGGCGGACTGCCGCGAGGTGGCCGAGCTGGCAGGGCGCGAGTGCGAAACGTTGCGCCTCGATGCGCTGCTGGACGCCGAACAGCGCGTGCGGCTGCTCGACCGCTGCGATGCCTGGCGGCGCCCGGAGCGCTTCGAGCTGCTGTTGCTGGCGTGTGAATGCGTCAGGCGCAGTGATGACGCCAGCGATGACGCCAGCGATGACGAAAAAGACGACGCCAGTGATGGCGCCCGAACCGCCCGTGCACAGGCCACATCGTTGGCGAGCTGGCGCTTGTCGCGCACGCGCGCCGCTGCCGTCAACACAGGCACTGTCGCTGCCCGCGCGACGGTGCAGGGCTTGCGGGGGCCACAAATCGGAGCTGCCGTGCACGACGCGCGGGTGCGGGCGGTAACGGTGGTGGAGGCCGTGGTGGGGGCGGTGGCCGCGTCGGTGGCGGTAGAGCGGGAGGTGTCGCGAAACGACGAAGTCAACGATTGACCTGCGACACCGCCAGGTGCGATTCCAGCCGCAGCGCCTGCTGCAGCCATCAAAGCGACGGGTCAGCGGTACATTGAATCCCCACTGGGCGCCGCGGCCAGCGCTTTCACGCTTGCAGCCGGTGCAGCGGTTCGAAACGATGGCGGGCGGGAGCCGCTGGTACGGCTTTGGATCGCGTGAGGCGGTTGAAGATGGCTTCTTCTTCCAGCGGTGAAAACCAGTCGGGATACAACGACCGACCAGCGCTCACACCCGCCAGCCCGGCAAACCGCTCACCCTGCTCACGGATGTAGGCCAAGTTGATGCCCAGCAAAACGGCCGGCGCGCCCACCCGCGGGCTGTGGCGTTGTGGCGCCATGACCTTGAAGCCCAACATCCGTTCGTAATACAGCACGTGCCGCGGGTTGACCTCGATCAGCAGGGTGTCGAAACCCATCACACGATGAGCGTAAAGGTAGGCCACGTTGAACAAAGAGGCAAGCAAGCGGCGTGAGCGAACAACCTGGTCAACCGCCAGGGTGGTGAACTCGCACACCTGGCGGCCCGCCTGCCGGAGTGCATCGACCTCTTGGGCAAACAATGTGTCCACATGCAGCCCATTGGCCGAGTCGAATCCGACGGTGATCGTGGCCACGGTGGATTCATGGTCGCTGGCGACCAAGGTGATGCGGGTGGGCGGAGGCTGATCCGGCAGCGGCCGGCTTGCGTAACCGCGGGTGGCATACATCCGGTTGATCAGGATGCTGGCCGAACTGCGCTCGCCGCCGGAGTCAGCACTGCGTATCCGGTACGACCTGGGCCCGATGTCGCAGCGGTGCAGGTCGTCGTCTTCCGGTTCGTCTTGACGCACTGACCGCAAAGGGTGATGCGCCTCGAAAGGGATGCCGATCATAGTGTTGCTAAGCACAGCGGGAGACCCTCAACAGATGTATGGACGGTGTCAGAAAAAACCTACACATCAACGCGGCGAACTTACTGAACAAATAAGCATCCAAGCCGTGATTTTCTCACGCACCATTGGGATGGTATGCGTTCAATGGTGACAAGCGGTAATCGGAATTCAGGAAACCGACCCCTCATCCGAGGGGGTGCATCGCTCAGCTCAAGGGCTGCGCAACCAGCGCGAGAGTTCGTTGCGCAAATCGGCCATCGCCACCGGCTTGGTGAGGTAGCCGACCATGCCGGCGGCGGCACAGCTGTCGCGGTCTTGCGGCGTGGCATGGGCCGTCAGTGCGACGATGGGGAATGACGGCAGCGTGCCGCGCCGCTGCATCGCGCGCAGCTGGCGGGTTGCCTCCAACCCATCGACGCCGGGCATCTGCAAATCCATCAATACCAGCGCCGGCGGGCGATCGCGGCAGGCTCGTACGGCGCTGTCACCGTCCTCGGCCAGTCGAGTGCGCAGGCCGAGCACCTCGATCATTTCGCAGACGATGACCTGGTTCACCATGTTGTCCTCGACCACCAGCACGTCCGAAGCCTCATCCGCGGCAACCGGCATGGGCATGCCCGACAGCGAGCTGTAGCCTGAGACGATGTGATCGCTCTGCGGGCCCGTCATGCACAGCAGATCCAGCAGAGCGGCAGGAGTCACCGGCATGAAAATCAGCGGCATCTGCGCCAGCCGCGCAGCTGATTCGACGGGCGGCTCGTTCCAGTCGGGGCGCACCAGCAACACGATGTTGGTGTGCGGCAGCACCCGGCGCAGCAAAGCCAAGTCGGTGCCCGCATCGATGGCCGATTCATTGAGCAGCAGCAGCTCAGGTGCTTCGTGGGCACTGCGCGCGTGTTCGATGAGTTCGGTCACGCTGCCGAGGATGTCGCAGCCCCAGCCCAGCCGCTGCAGCCGCCGTTCAATGGCCTGCGCTGGCGCAGCACGGGTGTGCAGCAGCCAGGCGTGGCCCGGCGGCGGCCAGCCGCTGCCGGGTTGCAGGCCGGCCTGCACCCGCAACGGCAGTTCGATCGTGAAGCTCGATCCTCGGCCGGGGGTGCTGTCGAGCGTCAGTGAACCGCCGACCGACTGCGCCAGGCCGAGCGCAATCGACAGCCCCAGCCCGGTGCCGCCATGGCGGCGCGCCAGGCTGGCATCGCCTTGCACAAAGGGCTGGAACACGCGGGCCGCCACATCAGGCTTCATGCCGCAACCGGTGTCGCGCACCGCAATGCGCGCCACGCACTGCCCCGGCGCCACCTCATGCACGTGGGAGACCATCTCGATGTGGCCCTGCTCGGTGTACTTCACCGCGTTCGACAGCAGGTTGGAGACGATCTGCTGCACCCGTTGCGCATCGCCGACCACGCGGCTGACTGCACCGATGTGGTCGTAGACCAGCCCGAGATTTTTCGTGCGCACCGTCGGCATGACCACCCGCATCGCCTCGGCCAGCGTATCGCACAGGTCGAACGGCTCTTCGCCCGGCGGCAACATGCCGGCCGACAGGCGCGAGAAGTCCAGCACGTCGTTGATGATGCCAAGTAGGGCGCGCCCCGACTGCAGTGCCAGCTTCAGGTGGCGCTTTTGCTGCGTGCTGGTGGCTTCCTGCAGCGCAAGCTCGTTGAGGCCCAGCACGCCGTTGAGCGGCGTGCGGATCTCATGGCTCATGTGCGCCAGGAAAACCGACTTGGATTCGTTCGCGCGCTCGGCCTGTTCGCGCTGGCGCTGCGCTTCAGCCAACGCGGTTTCAAGGCGCGTGGTGCGCTCTTCGACCATTGCCTCCAGGTGCTGGCGCTGTCGTTCGATGTCGCGGCGCAGCAGCGTCTGCTCATGCGTGTCGGTGAGCATGCCGGTCATGCGCAGACGGCCGTGGGAGTCGGCATCAGTGCGCCCGCGCGCACGCACCCAGCGAAATCCACCGTCGCGGTGGCGCAGCCGGTACACCGACTCCCAGGCGCCGGGTGCGGCACTGGCCGCGGCGATCTCTGTGTGCAGCAGTGCGCGGTCGTCTGGATGCACCCAGCTGAAATACACCTCGCGGGCCGGCGCGGGCGTGCCCGTCGCATACCCCAGCAGCGTGCAGATGCGGTCGCTGATGAAAAAGTCCCCCGCCCCGACGGTCTGCTCGAAATGCACTTCAGAGGTCGCTTCCATCGCGCGCTCACAGCGCGATGCCACGGCTTCGACGGTCAGCAGCGCCTGCCTGTCGGCATGCACTTCGCGCAACACGCCCGAGAGGTACTCGGGCACGCCGCTGACACCCGACAGCACACGGGCCGTGCACCGCCACCAGCGGATGTGGCCATCGCCATCGGTGAGCCGGAGGTCCAGCGTGAAGCCACCACTTTGATCGATGGCCTGCGCGCAGGCCGCGTCGATGCGCGGTCGGTCTTCGGCAACACAGCGGTCGAACGGGGCAGACGCCGCTAACGCATCGCGAGTCAGCCCCAGCAGCCGACCCAGATCGGGCGAGCACCACCAGCGACCAGTGACCAGGCGCAGCTCCCAATGCACTCCGTCGCTGACCAGCCCCTGACGCCTGCTGCGCTCCGCTTCATCGGCGTGGGTCGAGCCGCGCCGCGCACGCAGAGCGGCGCCTGAATGCGCGCCGTCGCCATCTCCATCGTCGGGAAAACCAGTCGGCTGGGTCATGAAGTTCGTCTTGGGCTCGGTCGACACCAGGGTTCACGCCCTGGAACAGCGGTTGTGCCACGCGCGGGGGTTGTGTTTCCGTCGGATGTGCAACGCCAAGGTAACAAGCACCGCCACCGATGTCGATCCCCACACATGCACCCCGGGCCGCCGGACTTCTAAAATCCCCCGCTTCGCTGCGTTTGCAGCCAGGAAGTACCGCATGTCTTCAGGTGATTCCCGCCCGCCCTCGGGCCTGATCCGCATCCGTGGCGCCCGCCAGCACAACCTGAAAAACCTCGACCTCGACATCCGCACCGGCGAGATGACGGTGGTCACCGGGCCGAGTGGCTCCGGCAAGTCGAGTCTGGTGTTCGACACGCTGTATGCCGAAGGCCAGCGGCGCTACGTCGAAACCTTCAGCGCCTACGCGCGCCAGTTCCTCGACCGCATGGACCGCCCGGCGGTCGACCGCGTCGACGGCGTGCCGCCAGCCATCGCGATCGACCAGACCAATCCGGTGCGCACCAGCCGCTCCACGGTCGGCACGATGACCGAGCTGAACGACCACCTGAAGCTGCTGTACGCCCGTGCCGCCGACCTGTTCGACCGCCAGACCGCCCAGCGCGTGCGACACGACACGCCGGAGACGATTTATGCGGAGTTGATGGCGCGCACGGCCGACGCGGATCCGCGAGTGGCCTTGACCTTCCCGGTTGAATTGCCGGCGGTGTCGACGCCGCAAGAAATCGAGCAGTGGCTGTCGGCCAGCGGTTTCACCCGCGTGCAGGCCGAGCGAGAAGTCGCGACGCCGACCGGGCCGCGCAAGCTTCTGGATGTGGTGGCCGACCGCTTTCGTATCCACGCCACCGAAAAAGTGCGCGCGGTCGAGGCCATCGAGATGGCGCTGAAGCGGGGCGGCGGGCGGCTCAACGTTTATGTGCTGGCGGATGCGCGAGCCGAAGGAATCGCCGGGCCGCCCCAAGATTCCTTGCTCCCCTCGGGGGGCGGACGCCGCGAAGCGGCGGCCTTGGGGTCGTCATCCATTTGGCGTTTCTCTACCGGCCTGCACTGCCCCGACAGCGACCTGCGTTACACCGATCCGCAGCCCGCGCTGTTCAGCTTCAACTCAGCGATGGGGGCTTGCGACACCTGCCGCGGCTTCGGCCGCGTGATCGGTGTCGACTACGACCTGGTGATCCCCGACCCCCGCAAGACGCTGCGCTCGGGCGCCATCAAGACCTTGATGACGCCGGCCTGGAAAGACGCGCACGAGGACATGCTGAAGTACGCCGGCGAGGCCGGCATCCCGCGCGACACGCCGTGGTCGCAGCTCAATACACAGCAGCGCGACTTCATCATCGGCGGATCGCCACAGTGGAAGGGCAACTGGAACAAGCAGTGGTACGGCATCAAGCGCTTCTTCGAGTACCTGGAGAGCAAGGCCTACAAGATGCACATCCGAGTGCTCTTGTCGAAATACCGCAGCTACACGACCTGCGGCAGCTGCGGCGGCGCCCGGTTGAAGACCGAGTCGCTGCTGTGGCGGCTGGGCACGAAGGCCGATGCCGATGCGGTGATGGCGCCTGCCTTGCGCTCATTGCCAAACGGCGTTGCCTGGTCGCGCGAGCAGCTGGAAGCCCTGCCAGGCCTGACGGTGCACGACCTGATGCTGTTGCCGATAACCCGCATCCGCCGCTACTTCGATGGCTTGTCGTTGCCCAGCACGATGCTCGACGACGCGCTGAAGCTGCTGGTCGGCGAAATCCGTACGCGGCTGAAATACCTGTGCGATGTCGGCCTCGGCTACCTGACGCTCGACCGCCAAAGCCGCACGCTCAGTGGCGGCGAGGTCCAGCGCATCAACCTGACGACCGCCTTGGGCACCTCGCTCGTCAACACGATGTTCGTGCTCGACGAGCCCAGCATCGGCCTGCACCCTCGCGACATGAACCGCATCATCGAAGCGATGCACCGCTTGCGCGATGCGGGCAACACGCTGGTGGTGGTGGAGCACGACCCGGCCGTGATGCTGGCCGCCGACCGGCTGATCGACATGGGCCCGGGCCCCGGCGAGCGCGGCGGCCAGATCGTCTTCGACGGCACGCCCGAGGCCATCCGCCACGCCGATTCGCTGACCGGCGCCTACCTGGGCGGGCGCAAGCACATCGGCAGCGGCTACACGCGGACGGTGACCGCGGCGACGCCGAAGCTGATCGTCGAAGGCGCGCGCGACCACAACCTGTGCAACGTGAGTGTCGAGTTCCCGCTGCAGCACCTGGTCACCGTCACCGGCGTGTCGGGCTCGGGCAAGTCGACCTTGATTCAAGACGTGCTGTACCCCGCGCTGGCGCGCCACTTCGGCAAGGCCAGCGACGCGCCCGGCGCGCACGACCGCGTGCTGGGTGCCGACTGGCTGGGCGACGCCGTGTTCGTCGACCAGTCGCCGATCGGCAAGACGGCGCGCTCGAATCCGGCCAGCTACGTGGGCGCGTTCGACGAGATCCGCAAGCTGTTCGCCGCCTCGCCGCTCGCGCAGCAGCGCGGCTACGGGCCCGGCATGTTCAGCTTCAACGCCGGTGACGGGCGCTGTGCGACCTGCGGCGGCTCGGGCTTCGAGCACGTCGAGATGCAGTTCCTGAGCGATGTGTACCTGCGCTGCCCCGATTGCGATGGCCGGCGCTTTCGCCGCGAACTGCTCGAAGTCAAGATCGACCGGCGCCTGCCCGGCGAAGTGGTGCGCGACCTGTCGGTGGCCGATGTGCTCGACCTCACCGTCAGCGAAGCGGTGCAGCTGTTCGCCAACGACCGCGAGGTGCTGCGCGTTCTGCAGCCCATCATCGACGTCGGTCTCGACTACGTGAAGCTCGGTCAGCCGGTG
>JANPNF010000201.1:0-11698 GCA_031427315.1 Burkholderiales bacterium
CGCTAAGGCGCAGGCCGGTGCACCGCACGAGGTGCTGCTGGTGGTCGATGGCAACACCGGACAGAACGCGTTGGCGCAGGTCAAGGCGTTCGACGACACCTTGGGTCTGACCGGCCTGATCGTCACCAAGCTCGACGGCACCGCCAAGGGCGGCGTGCTGGCCGCCATAGCGCTGTGGGCGCGAGAGCGTGGCGCAGGTGTGAACGGTGTGACAGGCCCGGTGCCGGTCTACTTCATCGGCGTCGGCGAACAGCTCGAAGACCTGGAAACCTTCGATGCCAGAGAGTTCGCGATGGCGCTGCTCGGCTAGCCGCTGTCCCCTCCATCGACATCGTCATCCCCGCGCCTGCGGGGACCCGGAAATCGGCGCAGGCGTTCCTGCTTCTCCGCCCAAACAGGCTTCGGAGATGCAGCAGTTTCTTTCTTATACGCGGCACCGATGTTCGGCAAATTTCCGGTTTAAAAATGGTCGGGCCGCAACAAACTCCTTACTGGCACTACTGATCCCCACATGGACTACACAGAGATAAACACGATCCGCACCCAGTATCAATCTGGGCTATGGCCACAGTTTCTACAGATGATTCAGATCGGCGGGCTTCGAGGCTGGTCTGGGCAGTCTGTCGAACTAAATTTCCCGGTGGTTGGAATCGTCGGCGAGAACGGGAGCGGGAAAAGCACGCTCATGAAGGTCGCCGCATCCGTGTATGACAACAAAGATAAGGACAAGCGCTTTTATCCATCGGCATTCTTTGTCGAGACACACTGGGACAAGATTCGAGGTGTGGAGATCGATTTCCGCGTGAAGCGTGGACCGAACGTCGAAAGCTTTCGCATCAAGAAGCCCTCCCAACGGTGGCGAGTGCCTGAGAACGGACCTAAGCGTGACGTGTTCCTACTCGACATCGCGCGCACGCTGCCACTTGACGCATCCGTGGGTTACGCAAAGATTGCCCGCCTTGCCGCCTCCGAAATCGAAAGCGCGGAGATAAACGATGCATTTCGGGACCGCCTTTCGCACGTACTTGGTCGCAACTACAGCAAGGCTCGTTTCGCGACTTCTGACGTTGACAAAAAGAGACCGGTTGGTCTGCTCACACGCGAGTGGGGTGAACTTTCACAGTTCCATCAAGGCGCTGGCGAAGATGCAACCCTCGACTTATTCCGCACGCTGCAAGGAATCCCGGAAAATTCACTACTTCTAATCGACGAAGTTGAAGCGTCGTTGCATCCACGTGCCCAGCGCCGACTCGTGCGGTTTCTACTTTGGCTAGCCCGTCAGCGGCGAATCCAGGTCATTCTCTCTACTCACAACCCTTACGTCCTACAAGAACTCCCGCAGGAAGCTCGAATACTGTTGCTTCCGGGTCCACAAGGCTTGAGTGTGGTGTATGGCGTATCAGCGGAGTTTGCGATGAGTCGCCTCGACGACGAAGTGCACCCCGAGGTATACCTGTTTGTTGAGGATCGAGAGGCCGAAGTTTTGTTGCGCGAAATACTCGCGTCGTCAGAGGAAACTGGGAAGTTACTTCAACGCGTCGCAATAAATGCGGTCGGCGCGTCAGATGTTGTTGTGATGCTTGGCGGACTCGGCAAAAGCGGGAAGCTTCCGTATCGATCTGTGGCAATTGTTGATGGCGACTATATCGACGCCAATTGCTTATCCTTACCCGGAACGGATGCCCCGGAGAGAATGGTGTATACAGACCTTAAGGCTAAGAATTGGCCGAATCTCTCGCTCCGATTCGGAATTGGCGCCGGAACATTTCTAACAGCGCTTGAGGATGCAATGCTTGAACCAGATCACCATAAATGGAACGCAAAGGTTGGTGACCAGATACTCAAGAGCTCCGCAAGTGTTTGGGAAGTATTGGCAAACGAGTGGTGTAAGTCATGTCTTGACCCTACTGCAAGAAAAGCACTCGGGGACGCAATCACGATCGCAGCAGATGCGGCTTGAACCCTCGCTTGAGCAGAGCGCCCTGCCGTAGGCGCCCACTTAATTCGAACGGGTGCTATTTCACCCACCTCGCTCGTCGCGCCGCGCCGCGAGTTGACGTTGAAGAACCAGAGGTGCAGGCTCTGAAGGAGGCGTTTTCCGGCAGCGATGTCGTCATCACCACCAGCCTGGCCCCGCAGGAACTGCTGGCTCGTCTTGGACTGGCGCCGGCCATGACCTACAGTGCTTATCGTGATGAGGCGCGTCATGTCTATATTGACTGCACGAAACACGACCAGGGCGGTGGTGACATCCGCGCTGCCTGAGATCTAGGCACTAGACTTTTTTTCCTCCGGAGACTGCCATGACAGATCAGGTCGCTGAGCTGGCCCAACAAGGCAGGGCGCTACCGCCCGAGGATCGATCGCGCTTGGTCGAAATCCTCTTGGAGTCTCTGCACGAAGGGTCGTTGGCCGAAGTGGAAGCGGCCTGGGATGCCGAAGTTGAGCGTCGACTTGCAGCCTACGATCGCGGAGAAATCGTTGCTTTGGATGGCGAAGCGGTGCTAGCAAGGGCTCGCAGCTTGGCCCGTGGCTAGTTTTCGCTTTCTTCCGGCAGCGGAAGCCGAGTTCCTTCGCCAAATCTCCCACTACTCCGCCATTCGGGCCGAGCTCGGGGTCAAGTTTGAGGAGGCTGTCGCGGAAGCTGTCCGAAAGGCGGCCGCTCATCCGGAGCACGGCGCGCCTCGTTCCCGGAACACTCGGCGTCGCCTCGTCAGCGGCTTCCCGTTCGGCGTTGTTTATGCGGTCGTGGGCAGCGGAGTCGTCATCGTTGCTGCCGCCGATGGGCGCCGAACACCCGACTACTGGGCCAAGCGCCTCGGTGGCGCCTCTGAAAAAATCCCTCCAAGTAGCTGATTTGGAGCGGCGTTTGCGGGTTGGCTGACGGGTGGAGTGCATCTTTTCCATACCAACAGCAAGCGGGGTCTGTTTAACAGTTCAGCGCGGCCCGCCCATCCCGCCCATCCCGCCCATGCCTTTCATCGCGCCCATGCGCTTCATCATCTTCATCATGCCGCCGCCGCGCATCTTCTTCATCATGTCGCGCATCTGCTCGAACTGGTTGAGCATGCGGTTCACGTCCTGCACCTGAACGCCGGCACCGGCGGCCACGCGGCGTTTGCGGGTGGCTTTGAGCAGCTCAGGCTTGCGGCGCTCCAGCGGTGTCATCGAGCAGATGATGCCTTCCATGCGGCGCACGTCGCGTTCGGCCTTGTCCATGTCGACGTTGCCTGCCTTGGCGGTCATCTGCGACGGCAGCTTGTCCATCAGCCCGGCCAAGCCGCCCATCTTCTTCATCTGCGAAATCTGCTGCAGGAAGTCGTTCAGATCGAACGCGTCGCCCGACTTGACCTTGTCGGCCAAGCGCTGCGCGGCGGCCACGTCGACACCCTGCGTCACCTGCTCGACCAGCGCCACGATGTCGCCCATGCCGAGGATGCGTCCGGCGTGGCGCTCGGCGTCGAAGACTTCGAGCCCGTCGATCTTCTCGCTGACGCCAGCGAACTTGATCGGCGCGCCGGTGATCTGCCGCACCGACAGCGCTGCGCCGCCGCGCGAATCGCCGTCCATCTTGGTCAGCACGATGCCGGTCAGCGGCAGCGCCTCCTTGAAGGCCTTGGCGGTGTTGATCGCGTCTTGCCCTTGCATCGCATCGACGACGAACAGCGTCTCGATCGGCTTGAGCGCGGCGTGCAAGGCGCTGATCTCAGCCATCAGCGCTTCGTCGATGGCGAGCCGGCCGGCGGTGTCGACCAGCAGCACGTCGAAGTAGTGCTTGCGCGCGTAGTCGAGCGCCGCATGGGCGATGTCGATGGGCTTGTCGGCGGCGGTGGACGGAAACCACTCGGCGCCCGCTTGCTTCGTCACCGTCTTCAGTTGCTCGATGGCGGCCGGCCGGTACACGTCGGCCGATACCGTCAGCACCTTCTTCTTGCGCTTTTCGATCAAGTGCTTGGCCAGCTTGGCGGTGGTGGTCGTCTTGCCCGCGCCTTGCAGGCCGGCCATCAGGATCACCGCGGGCGGCTGCACGGTGAGGTTGATGTCGGACACGCCTTCGCCCATCGTCGAGGCGAGTTCGCGGTTGACGATGCCGACCAGCGCCTGGCCCGGGTTCAGCGAGCCCACCACCTCGGCGCCGAGTGCTTTGTCTTTCACCCGCGCGATGAAGTCGCGCACCACCGGCAGCGCCACGTCGGCTTCGAGCAGCGCCATGCGCACCTCGCGCAGCATGTCCTGCACGTTCGATTCGGTGATGCGGGCCTGGCCGCGCATCGTCTTGACGGCGCGACTCAGGCGATCGGTGAGGGTGGAAGCCATGGTCGGGGAGGCGCTGCCGTGGGCGGCGTGGCGCGAAAGTACACTTTGAGGATGAGTCTATCTTTGAAGGTGGCGCGGTGATTCCGGCGTCGTTTCCCGCGCTGCTGGCCCTGGTCAGTCTGCTGGCATTGCTGGCCTATGGCCGCGCGGCCACGGTACCGGAGGGAGCACCCGGCGGGCTGCGCGTGTACCTGCTGACAGGCTGGATGCTGCACGCCGCGGCGATCGTGGTCGACACCTCCGGTGTCGGCACCGGCATCGAGGGCGCGCGCTTCGGCTTTGCACCGGCCCTGTCGGTGACGCTGTGGCTGGTCATCACGGTGTATGTCGTGGAAAGCCGGTTCTTGCCGATCCGCGGTGTGCGGCGCACCCTGGCCTTGCTGGGCGCGCTGGCCGTGGTGCTGGCGCTCGGCTTTCCCGGCCAGCTGCGGCCGCAGGCCGGCTCGCCGTGGGCGCCCATTCACTGGGTACTCGGCATCGCCTCTTACGGCCTGTTCGGCGCGGCGGTGTTGCACGCCGCGATGATGAACCGGGCCGACCGCCAGATGCGGCTGAACCTGCAGCCAGGCCGACTCGCCACCACTGGTGCGCCCGATGGATCGTCGACGGGCGAACCCCCGATGGGCCTGCCGCTGATGCGCCTGGAGCGGCTGACGTTTCGGTTCGTCTCGGCCGGTTTCGTGATGTTGTCGCTGGCGATTTTCCTGGGCTGGGTGTTCGCCAACCCCTGGCGCTGGGACCACAAAGTGGTGTTCTCCGTGCTGGGCTGGCTGGTCTACGCCGGCTTGCTCGCCGGTCGCCGCCGCTTCGGCTGGCGCGGACCGCAGGCCACACGCTGGGTCTACGCGGGGGCCGGGCTTTTGTTGCTGGCCTATGTCGGCTCGCACTTCGTCGCCGAAGTGTTGCTGCAGCGGCCGCCCGAAGTGCCATGACCTCAATGGTGGTGCGATGAAATTCTTCCTGCTGCTGGCGGTGTTTTTCGTGGTGGTGTGGCTGATCCGTGGCGGCCGACGCCGAGGTCGGCCGGAGGCACCACCACCACCACCGCCGGCGTCGGCCGCGCCGCCGGATGGCGCTGAAGCTACCAATGAGAGCATCGTGGCCTGTGTTCACTGCGGTCTCCATCTACCGCAGAGCGAGGCGGTGTCCGGTGCGGCGGGCTGGTTTTGTGGCGATGCGCACCGCCTCGTCCACGACACCGTCCGGCCGCGCTGACTCCCGCTGCGATGGTCGACGCCGCCGGGCCCTCTGAACGCCGCAAGACGGATCGGCGCATGCGGGCACGCGGCGCACCTGCCGATGAATCGTGGTTCGGCGCTTTCATAGGCGACGGTGATTTGCTGACATCCGGCGACAGCCGCCGTGACGAAGCGCCTGACGACGTGACACGTCACGCCGAGGCCGACGCGGCGCTGGAGGCGCGGCTGCTGTCGCAAGGCGGCCTGTTGTACGGTGCGGGCGATGCCTCTGCCTTTCACCGCATCTACCGTGCTTTTCTGAGTGCCCGCGCCGCGCTCGGCGTGGCGCTAGCAGTCACGTTGGCGGTGGCCGGTTTGTTCGGGGCGCGCCCCAGCGCCGCGGTGGCTTGGGTCGGCGTCTCCTATGCCTGCCTGGCGGTCGGCCTCTGGCTGTGGCCCGACATTGGCGTGGCCGATGAGCACGCCGAATCGCCGCGATTGGGGCGGCTGAGCTGGCTGGCCTGCATCGGCGTGGACATCGTCTGCTTCACTGCCTTGCATGTGCTGTCACCGTCGAACAGCCTGAATTTCGCAGCGCTGCTGGTGCTGCCGGTGCTCACGGCCGGGGTGCTGACGCGGCGCCTGCAGGCGCTGGCCACTGCAGCGGGCGTGGCGTTGCTGCTGCTCGGCAATGCGTGGTTCGGCGTGCTGGCGGGTGGCGAGGCCGCCACTTTGATGACGCAGGCCGGGCTGGCAGGCAGCGGCCTGTTCGTCATCACCGTGCTGGCCGGTGAACTGGCCAGCCGGCTCGCGCGCGAGGAGTTGACCGCCCGCGACAGCATGGAGCTGGCGCGTCAGCAAGTGCAGCTGAACCGGCTGGTGATCGAGGAAATGCAGGACGGCGTGCTGGTGGTCGATCGGGGCGGCCGCGTGCGAGCTGCCAACCCGGCCGCCCGGAGGTTGTTGGTGCGCCGCGGGCTCGGCCGGCCGGCGCCTTTTCAACTGCGCGGGGTGCCGGCATGGGACCAATTGGTGAAAACTGTAGAGCGTGGTTTTCACGAAGCCGTCTGGCCGGAGGCCGGGCGCGATGTGGTGCTGCAGTTCGAGCAGGGCACCACCCGCACGCTGCGCGTTCGCATCCGCTTCACGCGCGGTGCCGACGAGCCGTCGGCCGAAGAGCTGTGCGTGCTGCTGCTCGAAGACGTGCGCAGCATGCAGACGCGCATGCGCCAGGAGAAGCTCGCCGCGATGGGGCGCGTCTCGGCGGGCATTGCGCACGAGATCCGCAACCCGCTGGCGGCAATCGCGCAGGCCAACGGCCTGCTGGCCGAAGATGCCGCCACGCCCAGCCAGCAGCAGCTCACGCGCATGGTGGCCGACAACGTGAAGCGCTTGACACGCATCGTCGACGACGTGATGGAGGTCGCGCCGGGCACGGTAATCGACGCGGGCGTCATCGATGTCACTGCCGAAGTGGGCACCATCTGCAGCGACTGGGCGCGCGCTTGCGGGCTGGAGCTGGGCGACAGCAGCCCGTTACGGGTCGATCTGCCCGAGGAGCCGCTGGGCGCCACCTTCGATGTCGAGCACCTGCGGCGCGTGCTGATCAATCTGCTCGACAACGCCCGGCGCCATGCCACGGCCACACCCGGTGCGGTGCGGGTGCGGCTGATCGCGCTCGACGAGGCCACGGTGCAGCTGAGCATCAGCAGCAACGGCCCGACCATCCCCGACGATGTCGAGCGCTACCTGTTCGAGCCGTTCTTCTCGACGCGCAGCCGGGGCACGGGTTTGGGCCTGTATATTTGTAGGCAGCTGTGCGAGCAGTACGGCGCCAGCATCGACTACCGGTTGCGGCCGTTGACTGAAGCGAACCGCAACGATTTCGTCGTCAACATGCGGCGCCGCGACGGTCTCAACGCAGAGGCTGGCCTGCAGTTCCCAAGGTGATGTGACGACGCTTTGACACCTTCCCGCCATGTCCTCCCCCGCCTATTTCAGCCTGCTCGTCGTCGATGACGAACCCGACTTGCGCACGCTGTACGAGCTGACGCTGCTGCGCGAGGGCTATGAGATCGAAACCGCCGGCAGCGTCGAGGAGGCGCGGCTGCATCTGCAAGATCGCGTCTACAGCGCCGTCATCACCGACATGCGGCTGCCCGATGGCACCGGGCTCGATCTGTTGGGCTACCTGGAGAGCGAAGGTCGGCGCGAGAAAGCGATCGTCATCACCGCCTACGGCTCGGCCGAAAACGCGGTGGAAGCCTTGAAGGCCGGCGCCTACGATTACCTGACCAAGCCGGTCGATCTGAAGCAGTTTCGTGCGGTGGTGGCATCTGCCTTGGGCCGTGGGCCGGCAACCGGGCCTAGCCTGCTGCCGTCTCGTTGGATGGCTGAGCCGACGGCGCCGTCCGGCGAGCTGCCGACAGCGACACCCATGACCCGCGCCGCAGCCGAGTGCGCGCCCTCGCCCGCGCCGACGCTGGCCGCAGTGCCTACCGCGGCCGCCACCGTGCCACTCAGCACGGCATTGAACCGCATGGCCGGTCAGTCTGCCGCGATGAAGCAGGTGCGCGCGATGGTCGACAAAGTGGCGCGCAGCATGGCCCCGGTGCTGGTGCAAGGGGAGTCGGGCACCGGCAAAGAGCTGGTCGCGCGCGCCATCCACGAGGTCAGTGTGCGCAGCGCGCAGCCCTTCATCGCCGTCAACTGCAGCGCCATCCCCGACCATTTGCTGGAAGCGGAATTCTTCGGCTACCGGCGCGGGGCGTTCACCGGCGCCAACGAAGACCGTGAAGGTTTCTTTCAAGCGGCCGATGGCGGCACGCTGTTCCTCGACGAGATCGGCGAGCTGCCGTTGGCGATGCAGTCCAAGCTGTTGCGCGCGGTGCAAGAACGCTCGGTGCGGCCGGTCGGTGCCGTCAATGAGTTGCCGGTCAATGTGCGTCTGCTCAGCGCCACCCACAAGGACCTCGGGGTCGAGGTGCAGGCCGGGCGCTTTCGGCAGGATCTGTACTACCGGCTCAACGTGATCGAGATCCGCGTGCCGGCATTGCGTGAGCGGCTTGAAGACCTGGCCGGCATCGGCGAGCGGGTGCTCGAATGGATCGCCCGCGACGCCGGCATGTGGCCGGTGCCGCGACTGACGGCTGCAGCCCTGCTGCATTTGTCTCGTCACCCCTTCCCCGGCAATGTGCGCGAGTTCGAAAACCTGCTGCACCGCGCCGTGGCGCTGTCCGGTGGCGACACCATCGATGTGGGCGACTTAACGCTGCCTGGCGAGGTGCCTGCAGAGGCGTGGTCCACTGAAGCGATGCCCGCGCTGACCGATGCGCTGGCAGTGATGCTGCCAGTGGCCTTGTCGGCCGATCCGTCACGCCCGCTGCCTGCGGCAAATATGGCGTCGGGCTTGCCCAGCGACCTGGCGATCTACCTCGATGACATCGAGCGCGACATGCTGCTGCGCGCGCTCGAGCAGCATCGCTTCAACCGCACCGCTGCGGGCGCGAGCCTCGGGCTGTCGCTGCGGCAGATGCGCTACCGCATGGCCCGGCTGCATGTGATGGACGGTGCCGAGTCCCACCTCGATGTCGAGCGTGGCAACGCCTGAATCCGAAGGCGATTGGCAGCGGGGCTGGTGGGCGCGCGCGCGCCATTGCCCATCACCGCATTTCGGTCCGCGGCCCGAGGGCAGCGAGGTCAGCCTGGCCCTGGTGCATTCGATCAGCTTGCCGCCCGGTGTTTACGGTGGCGCCGAGGTCGAGCAGTTCTTTTTGAATCAGCTCGATGTGTCGGCGCACCCGTATTTCGAAGCGCTGCGCGGCCTGCGCGTGTCAGCGCATTTTTTCATTCGCCGCGATGGTGAGTGTGTGCAGTTCGTGTCGTGCGGCGAACGCGCCTGGCATGCGGGTGCCTCACAGTGGCGGGGGCGCGCCAACTGCAACGATTTTTCGGTCGGCATCGAGCTCGAGGGCCTCGAAGGTGAGCACTTCGAGGCGTCTCAATACGCGCGCCTGGTTGAATTGTTGAGAGCACTCGATCACGAGGGTGGGCATCTCGATGTGGCCGGTCACGAGCAGGTGTCGGCCGGTCGCAAGGCCGATCCCGGCAGTGGCTTCGATTGGGCACGGCTCATCGCCGAGTTGGGCTGGCCGGCACGGTGTTTTCCCGAGGCAGTGGCGGCGCTGTCGTGACGGCCTCGCGGCGCTGCGGGCCGGTGCCGACACCACGGCGCAGCGCGGTGAATTCGCTTCGCTAGACTCGGCGCGCGATCCCGCACCGGAATGGCCGCAAAGCCAATGGATGTGCGGCCACTCAACAGGTGCCGTAGTGCCCGGGCGGTTGCGCAGGGCATGGCTGCGGCCGCCGCCGATCTGGGTGCCGCCAAGAGCGGTAAACAGGGCCCGGTCGGACCATGTCATTTTTGTGGCAAGACGCTAGCGGTAGCGCTTGAAGCTGCTTCAGACCCCAGATATAGTGTCCAGATGCGAATTGCACCAGCCCTCAATCGTCCATGAAGGGCGCTTGTCTGCCGCAGACACTCTGCCCGAGCTTGGTCTCGGATCGGCCTGGGCGGCGCGGTACGCCGCATCGCTCCATACGCTGATTCCCCTGCGCCGCGTCCGTCGGCCAAAGGCGTTACTCCCCCTCCTCAAGAAGCGCGGCCACCCACCCCGTCGCACACCACCGCACACCAAAGGTTGACCATGCAAGCACTCCACATCGCCCCTAGCGCCAAGGCCTACGCTGCCACCACGTCGACCACCTCGACGGCCGCACATTCGTCGACCTACGACGCGTTCCACATCATCCGCCGCAACGGCGCGGTGGTGCCGTTCGAGCCGAACAAGATTGCGGTGGCGCTGATGAAGGCCTTCCTTGCGGTGCACGGCACCCAGGGCGCCGCCTCGGCCAGCGTGCGCGAGACCGTCGATGGCCTGACCGAATCGGTGGTGCGCGCGTTGCTGCGCTCGCGTCCGGGCGGCGGCACCTTCCACATCGAGGACATCCAGGACCAGGTCGAGCTCGGCCTGATGCGCGGCGGCCACCACGAAGTGGCGCGGGCCTACGTGCTGTACCGCGAGCGTCGGTCGCAGGAGCGCGCCAAACAATCGCAGCCGGTGACGGTGAGCGAGGCAACGCTGACGGTGCTCGATGGCGGTCGGCGCGTGCCGTTGGAGTCGATTCATCTGCAGGCCATCGTGCACGCAGCCTGTGAAGGCCTGGGCGCCGACGTCCGCGCCGAGCCCATCCTTGCCGAAACCCGCCGCAATCTGTACGACGGTGTACCGATCGTCGAGGTGCACAAGGCCTCGATCCTGGCCGCCCGCACGCTGATCGAAAAAGATCCGGGCTACACCCGCGCCACGGCCCGTTTGCTGCTGCACACCATCCGCCGTGAGATCCTGGGCGAAGAGGTGCTGCAGGCCGACATGCACACCCGCTATGCGGACTACTTCGGCGGCTACATCAAGAAGGGCGTGCAGGCGGAGCTGCTCGACGAGAAGCTGCTGCAGTTCGATCTGGTGCGCCTGGGTGCAGCGCTCAAGGCCGAGCGCGACATGCAGTTTGATTACCTTGGGCTGCAAACGCTGTATGACCGCTATTTCCTGCACATCGACGAGGTTCGCATCGAGATGCCGCAGGCCTTTTTCATGCGCGTCGCGATGGGGCTGGCACTCGGTGAGATCGACCGCGAAGCGCGCGCCATCGAGTTCTACGAAGTGCTCTCCAGCTTCGACTTCATGAGCAGCACCCCGACGCTGTTCAACGCCGGCACGCGCCGCTCGCAGCTCTCCAGCTGCTACCTGACCACCGTGGCCGACGACCTCGACGGCATCTACGAAGCGCTGAAGGAGAACGCGTTGCTGAGCAAGTTTGCCGGTGGCCTGGGCAACGACTGGACCAATGTGCGCGCCCTCGGCAGCCACATCAAGGGCACCAACGGCAAGAGCCAGGGCGTGGTGCCGTTTCTGAAGGTGGTCAACGACACCGCGGTTGCGGTCAACCAGGGTGGCAAGCGCAAGGGCGCGGTGTGTGCGTACCTGGAAACCTGGCACCTCGACATCGAGGAGTTTCTGGAGCTGCGCAAGAACACCGGCGACGATCGCCGGCGCACGCCCGACATGAACACCGCCAACTGGATTCCCGACTTGTTCATGAAGCGGGTGATGGACGGCAGCGACTGGACATTGTTTTCCCCC
>JANPNF010000202.1:0-4674 GCA_031427315.1 Burkholderiales bacterium
CACCCCACCACCGACCCGGCAACGCGGAAGTGAGTGTCATGCCGTTCACCGGAGTGCCGAGCCGCGCCGCTCCAATGGTCGGCAATTCCAACGCCAGCGGTGAAGCCGATTTGGCCGTCCACGACAAGGAGCTTGCGGTGGGTGCGGTTGTTCAGCTTTCCCCAGTTGAACCAGTGCGGCTCGTGGAAGCGTTCAACCTCAATGCCTGCCCGGTGCATCTCGTCGATCAGCGCGGTGTCCATCTACAAGCTGCCCACCCAATCCAGCAAGACACGCACCTTGACCCCGGCCTTCGCACGCTCGCTCAGAGCGTCCACAAACTCGCGCCCGATGCTGCCTGACCAGTAGATGCAGCTCTCGAAGGCGATGCTGCGGCGGGCTGCGCCAATGGCGCCGAGCATCGACGGAAAAATCTGGTCGCCGTTGAGCAGCGTCTCGACGGCAATGTGGCCAACATCGTCGTCACAGCCGCACCCATGCCAAGCCACCGGTGCGCAAGTGAAACCGAAAATTTTTTCACAGTTCCCCTTGGATGCTCGTGTCGAACAGAGTTGATCCCAACGACGCGTTCAAAGAGCGCCGGGGCGGCGAAGGCGTCCTGTGCTGAACGCGTAAGGCTGGACCCAACCGTGCGGCGTCCGATTTTTCGTCTGCCCAGCGCACGCAATATTTTCGTGTCAGTGCTCTCTGACAACAACACGCGCGCCTGAAGTGGGCACGCTGGCCTGACGGCCGACACAACCGCCGAATTGCGGTGCATAAAGTGAAGGCGTGTCTATGAATGCCGCACTGCATGCGGTGACAAACGCAGCCGAGCGCTTTCAGCCGCACCGCCCGATCTCCCCGAGCCATTTCATCGAATCTGAAAGGCGAACTTGACAGGCATGGAGCAGCCATCCGCGTCCACTTCCGGTCATTCCTGCAAGGAAAACAACATGCAACATGCCGTCGGCCTTAGTGCCATCACGTTTTTAATGAGCGCGGCCTTCACGGGTTGCGCAGGCAACATGCCGAGCACTGTCCAGGCAGCGGTCTCGACCTCGCCATCAACGTCTTCGGCATCAGCCCCGATGGCGGTTGCCGTGCTGGTCACACCCAGCGGCCAGCGCAGCGGCACTGCCACACTGCGCGCGGTGGATGGTGGCGTCGAAGTAGCGATTGAGGCTGCGGGCATGCAGCCCGGCGCCCATGGGTTGCACATCCATGCCAACGGTGCCTGCGCGCCGGGCCCGGATGCCAGCAGTGGAAAAACCGTCGACTTTGGCGCCGCGGGTGGGCACTTCGATCCTGGGGCTGCGAAAAAGCACGGTGGACCCGGGCAAGCTGTGCATGAGGCGCACGCGGGTGAATTGCCGAACCTTCAAGTCGGCGCGGACGGGCGCGCTGTGATGCGCTACGTCAACGCCAACGTCAGCCTGGCGGCCGGCCCACTGTCGGTATTGGGCCGAACGCTGGTGGTGCACGCTGACCCTGACGACTACGCAACCGACCCAGCCGGTAATTCCGGCGCTCGCGTGCTGTGCGGCGTGATCCAAATGTCCCCTCGTTGAATGTGGCGCAGACCATGATTAGCGTTGTAGAAAAGCTTGGGCCGCTCGACATGGCGTGGCATGTGCGTCGAAGCCAGCGTGATGCAAGCTGCGCTGCGAACCCGCTCTCACCAGCGAGGAAAATCCAGTGACCCGCCGTCAAGGGCAGCTGCTGAGATACAGCGCGGTGGTGACGGCCGCGGTGGGCTTACTCGCCGTGTCCGGTTGCGCGGTCTGGCGACTTGGACAGTCGGCCGAGCTGGTCAAGCGCAGCGAGCCGCTGGTGCAGCGGCCGGCCAACCCGGAGTTGCGGTTGCTGGTCGTGGGCGACAGCACCGGCGTCGGAACAGGTGCCAGCACGGCTGCGCACAGCCTTGCCGGACTGATCGCGCAACGTCACCCCAACTGGCTGATCGAGAACCGCGCCCGCGACGGTGCCAAGTTGGCCGATCTGCCGGGTCAGCTTGGTGGTGATCAGGTGTTTGACATCGTGCTGATACAGGCGGGAGCAAACGATGTGATCCGATGGACTGACATGTCAACACTGGCGCACACCATCGACCAGGTTGGCGCAGCGGCAAAGCAGCGCGCCGCGAGTGTCGTGTGGATGCCGGCGGGCAATGTCGGCAATGCGCCGTTTTTTTTCGCCCCGGTGTCCTGGTGGATGACGCAGCGAGCGCGTGACATGCACCAACGAATAGCCACCACCGCCAGGCGCGACGGTGCCATCTACGTGAGCCTGTTCAAAGAACGAAAGAACGATCCTTTTGTCCTGCAACCGGCGCTCAATGCCAGGGACGGCCTGCATCCCAGTGACGCTGGTTACCGTGTCTGGTGGGATGAGTTGCGCGGTCAAGCCCCGGTTTTCTAAAGCGTGCCCGCTGTGCCACGGATGAGCAGCGAAACCTTCAACCACCCACCAAGCACCACCCAATGCCATTTCACGCCTCCGTCACCCTGTCCGGCCTGCTGCTGTGCCTTGCCACTTCCTGGGCCTGTAGCCAGGGGCCAGCATCCGCTGCGGCACCCTGCGCGTCACTGATCAGCCGCCCGGCGAATGCCAGCGAACAGCGCCCTGACTTTGCAGCACAAACCCGCGCCTGCGCAGCGCCGCGCAGTGCGCCGTTCAAGTTGACGGTGCTGACCACCGGGCTGGTCAATCCCTGGGCGGTTGAGCCCTTGCCCGACGGTTCGCTGCTCGTCACCGAGAAGCCCGGGCGCCTTCGCATCGTGTCAGCCACCGGCCAGCTCGGGCCACCCATCGCAGGCCTGCCGGCGGTGGACGCACGTGGTCAGGGTGGCCTGCTGGACGTTGCCCTTAGCCCGGACTTTGCGAATGACCGAACCGTCTACTGGAGCTTCACCGAAGCCCGCACGGGCGGCAACGGCACCAGCGTGGCGCGCGGCGTGTTGTCTGCGGACCGCTCGCAGCTGGAGCAGGTCAAAGTAATCCTGCGCACCCAGCCCACTTACGACGGTGACAAGCACTTTGGTTCACGCCTGGCATTCGGGCCTGACGGCATGCTCTACGTGACCCTGGGCGAGCGCTCGGACATGGTCACCCGGCCACAGGCACAGCAGATGGGCAGTCACCTGGGCAAAGTCTTGCGGGTGCGCCCCGATGGCTCGGTGGCGCCCGGCAACCCTTTCATCGGCCAGCCGGGTGCGCTGCCAGAAATCTGGAGCCTGGGTCACCGCAATGTGCAGGCCTCGGCGTTCGACCCACAGGGCCGCCTGTGGGTTGTCGAGATGGGCGCGCAAGGCGGCGACGAACTGAACCTGGTGGAAGCAGGCAAGAACTACGGCTGGCCGCTCATTGCCTACGGCGAGGAATACAGCGGTCGCCCGATTGGTGACGGTGCCACCCGCCGCAACGGTTTGGAGCAACCCTCGTACTACTGGGACCCGGTGATCGCTCCGTCAGGTGCGCAGTGGTACACCGGCGCCGCCTTCCCGGCTTGGCGCGGCAACCTGTTTGTTGGCGCGCTCAAAGAGAAATCATTGGTGCGGCTGCTGATGGATGGGCAGCGCGTAGTGGGCGAAGAGCGGCTGCTGACCGAGCGCGGCCAGCGGGTGCGCGACGTGCGCCAGGGGCCCGACGGCGCGCTGTACGTCGTCACTGACGAACGCAACGGCGAGTTGTGGAAGATCACGCCGTGATGCGCCAACTGCTGTAAAGCGCACCCTCCACCTCGGTGAGGCGGCACACACAAACCAATGCGGTGCGAGCCGCCGAGTGAAATGGGCCTGAACAAGGCGGAAGCGTCCTGCCTGGTGCCGTGATTACAGCGACTCTTTGCGGCCAATTTCCATGTGGTGTTCAGCCAGAGCGTGCTGGCCGAGTTGCCAGCGCCACGACCGCCACCGCCGTTGCAACGATAAGGACGTCTTCGATCAGCCCGCTGCGCGTTTGCCCGATGCGCACTATCGCCTGCTTTCGGGCGGCCAGCGTCAGATAGGCCAGGGGCACGGCGGTGGAGACGGCGGCTGTGGCACCGGCCAGCTCGCGACCGCGCGGTGCCAAGGCGGTGCCGGCAATTCCCGCGCTCATGACGCGTGCCAGCAGCCCCAGGAATACCGTGCGGTCAGGGGCGGTCTTCATCTTGTCGCCCAGCAGCTCACCTGCACCCATCGCCAATGCGCCGAACTTGAACATCGGGCGCTCGACGAGCAGCAGTCGCCCCGGTGTGTTCCTGCCGACGAGCCGCGCGGCCGCCAGCGTGGCCATCGGGGTCATGGAGCGCGCACTGGCCACGGCACCGATCAGAACGGAAGGCATCAGGCTGCGGAGCGTCATTGGGATCAACCTGTTTGGAGGCCGATGATGGCGGCCTCAGCGGGCCGGTGTCACGCGCCAGACGGTGTTGGAAAGATCGTCGGCCACGATCAATGCGCCCTTCGGGTCCACGGTCACGCCTACCGGGCGGCCCATGGTCTTGCCGTCGGCTTGGAAGCCGCTGACGAAGTCGGCCGCCGGGCCGCTGGGGCGGCCGTTGGCGAACGGCACGAAGATCACCTTGTAGCCCACAGGCACGTCCCGGTTCCAGCTGCCGTGCATACCGATGAAAGCGCCTTCGGCGAACGCGGCCGCGAACCCGGGCTGCACGAAGGACAGTCCCAGAGGCGCGGAATGTGACTGCAGGGC
>JANPNF010000203.1:0-10164 GCA_031427315.1 Burkholderiales bacterium
GTCCCACAGCTCGGCATTCTCGGCGTGGTCGGCGAAGAAGGCGCCCATCACGCCAACCCCGCGCGGCGTGGCCGCGGCCTTGCGGGCCATCAGTTGTTCGTTGGGCGAATGGTTCATTTCAGTTGCTCCACCGGGCGCGGCGCGATCCACGACGCATGAGACGGACGCTTGATGTGGGTGCGCGTGCCGGGAACGCTGGGTATCTCCCTCCGCGAATGTCCCCCGGCTTCGCCTCCTCCTTGATTTCGCTGCGTGAGACACCCAGCGTCCCCGGCACGGGGAAAAGCGCCTTGTATTCGTCGAGCAGCCTCGGTGCTGACAGACCACGTCGGCGGTGTGCGTTGCGCAGCGAAATAAAGAAGGAGGCCGCAGGCCGGATGACATTCGCGGAGCAGTGCACGCCGTCGGCGTGATCGCGCTTCGCATCGACCACCAAGCAAGGAATTGAGTCGGTCGGTTTCATGTCAGTCTCCTTCTGACAATTCGATAGACACGTCGCACATCATCCACCGTCGATGCGGATCCACGTCGTCTTCAGCTCGGTGTACTTGTCGAACGCGTGCAGCGACTTGTCGCGTCCGTTGCCGCTCTGCTTGAAACCGCCGAAGGGCACGGTGATGTCGTCTTCGTCGTACTGGTTCACGTGCACCGTGCCGGCACGCAGCGCGCGGGCAACGCGGTGGGCGCGGTCGATCTGGTGGCTCCAGACGCTGGCCTGCAGGCCGTACGGCGAGTCGTTGGCGATGGCGATCGCTTCGGCCTCGGTCTTGAAGCGGATCACCGACATCACCGGGCCGAAGATTTCCTCGCGGGCGATCGTCATTTGATTCGTCACACCGTCGAACACGGTGGGCTCAACGAAGTAGCCGCCGGTCTCGGCACGCACCTGTCGGCCACCGGCGACCAGCCTTGCGCCATCGCTGTGGCCGGCATCGATGTAGCTGAGCACAGTGCGCAACTGGCCGTCGTCGACCAGCGCGCCCATGGGTGCTGCGCCACTGAGCGGGTCGCCGGGCTGGTACTTCGGCGCTTCGGCCGCGACGGTGGCGATGAACTCGTCGGCCACGCTCTCGTGCACCAGCACGCGCGACGGCGCATTGCAGCTTTCGCCCTGGTTGAAAAACATGCTGCCGGCCACGGTGCAAGCAGCGCGCGCAATGTCGTTGAAATCGTCAAACACCACAAAGGCCGACTTGCCGCCCAGCTCGTTGTAGACGCGCTTCAGGTTGCTGCGGCCAGCATATTCGAGCATCTTGCGGCCGACGCGGGTGCTGCCGGTGAAGCCGATCGCGTCGACCTCCCTGTGCAGCGCCAGCGCTTCGCCGGCTTCATGGCCGTAGCCCGGCACGACGTTGAACACGCCTTCGGGCAGGCCGGCCTCAATCGCCAGCTCGGCCAGACGCAGCGCGGTCAGCGGCGATTTCTCGCTGGGCTTGAGCACCACGCTGTTGCCCGCGGCGAGTGCCGGCCCGAGCTTCCAGGCCGACATGATCATCGGGTAGTTCCAGGGCACGATGGCACCAACCACGCCCATCGGTTCGCGGGTGATCAGCGCCAATGCGCTGCGTGCCGTGGGCGCAATCTCACCGTAGACCTTGTCGACGGCTTCGCCGTACCAGGCGATGCAGCGCGCGGCAGACGGCACATCGACGCCCAGGCTGTGCTGGATCGGCTTGCCCATGTCCAGCGTTTCGAGCAGCGCGAGCTCGTCTTTGGCCGCCAGGATGTTTTCGGCGAAGCGCAGCAGCACCTTCTTGCGCACCGCGGGCGGCTTGTGCGCCCAGCGGCCGTCGTCGAAGGCGCGGCGTGCCGACATCACGGCCGCATCGATGTCGGCCGCCTGGCCGCGTGCCACCTGCGCGATCGTGCGCCCGTCGATGGGCGAGATGCAGGCGAAAGTCTCGCCCGCCGCCGACGCTTGCCGCTCGCCACCGATCAGCATGCGCCCATCGGGGCGACACGCTGCTGCCAGCGCATGCCAATCGCGGGACGCGGCGGGGCCGTTCATCAGAAGCTCACGACCATCTGCGCGCCGAACAGGTGGTTGGTTTTCTTGAAGGTGTTGTTGTCCACGTACTCGAAGACGCGCTTGGTGGCGCCGTCGAAGCGGTATTCCAGCTTGAAGATCGTGTATTCGTTGAAGTGAAAATTTCCGCCGACGCTCAGTGCATAGCGGTTGGCACCGTGTCGGCTGCCGACCGGGAGCAGGTTGCCGTCAACGTCGGTGGTGCCGTCAAAGCCGGGGCCGATGCCGTTGAGCGAATCCCCGCCAAAGCCCAGCAGGCCGCCGCCATGCTGGCGGTTGTAGATGTAGTCGGCTCTGACAACACCTTCGAGGCGCGGCGTGAACTTGTAGGCCGCCAAGCCCGAGAGACCAATCCAGCGGGCATCCTGTAGGCTGCCATCGGACTTGGTCGCAATCGCCGCCTTGGCTTGTTGCCCGTAGCTGATCTGCCCTTGGCCGGTCCAGTCGCCGCGTGTGTAGAAGCCATCGACTTCGAACAGGTTCAAACCGGTGTCGCTGGTGCCGTTCACCAGATTGGCGGCTTTGCCATGAACGCCCGAAAACCCGATGCCCGAGTATTCGTTGATCGCGTAGTCGCCTCGGTAGGCCAGCACCGGAGATTTCTCGTTCGGCGCTCGCTTGGTCGAGTTGAAATTGCCGACAACGATCTTGCCCGACCAGTCGCCGCGTTTCAAATCCAGGCCGACGGCGGTGTAGGCCAGCGGTGCGATCAGGTCGAACAACAGGTTGTGGGTGACCAGCTTGTTGTCTTTGGACGCCAGCAGCTCATAACCGGACCAGTCTGGAATCTGGCCAGCGATCAGGCGGGTGTCGTCGCCGTCCAGCGGGATCGACACGCTGGCTTCGTGCACGATCGAAGCGAAGTTGATGTGCGAGCCAATGCCGCGGTCGGGCATGAGCGTCACGCGGAACTTGGTGCCGCCTTCGAGTTGCTTCTGGATGTCCAGCGTGGCTGAGCCGAAAAACGAGTTGTCGTACGAATAGGGGCCGACCTGCGCGGAGTTCAATAACTGAAAGCCCGCCCGGTTCTGCGCGCGGTTGTAGATGAAGGTCGGGTCGATGCTGCCGTTGATCGTCAGGCCCTTGGTAAAGGAATTTTCCTTTTCCTCTTCCAGCGTGTCGATCTTCAACGCGAGGCGCGCCATTTCACGCGTCTGATCGGGCGTCATGCCTGCCGGCGCAGAGGGCGGCGGCGGGGCCACCGCTGCGACCAGCGCCGGTGCCGCCGCTTTCGACTTGTCGGCTGCCTTCAGTTTTTCTTCCAGCTGCGTCACGCGGTCGCGCAGCGCCCTCAGCTCCTTGAGCAGGTCGTCGTTGGTGCCCGCCGCTGCCGGCAGCGGGTGTGCCGCAGCAAGGGCCAGGGTCACAAGGGTGGGTTGCCAGAATTTCATGGTGAATCCTCGGTCGGTGAATCGAAGGGGGAAATCGATAGGGAAGTAGGCTTGCGTTTTCTCAAATGGCGCGGTTAGCGGCTGCCATTTCGAGCGAGCGGTTGCGCTCGGCACGCGCGATAAGGTAGCTGGCGACCACAACGCCGATCGCGACAACAACCACGATCACAGTTGCCACCGCATTCACGCTCGGGTTCAGGCCCAGCCGGGCGCGCGAGAAGATAACCAGCGGCATCGTTGTGGAGCCGGGGCCGGACAAGAAGGCCGACAGCACCACGTCGTCGAGCGACAGCGTGAAGGTGAGCAACCAGGCCGACAGCAGAGACTGCGCGATCATCGGCAGCGTGACGAGGGCAAACACCTGCCAGGGCCGCGCGCCGAGATCCATCGCCGCTTCTTCGAGCTGCGGATTCAGGTCTTGCAAGCGCGCCTGGATCACCACCGTGGCGTAAGACATGCCGAGCAGCAGGTGGCCCATCCAGATGGTGAGCGAGCCGCGTTCGGGGAAGCCGAGTGCCCGCTGCATCGACACGAGCATGAGCAGCAGCGACAGGCCGACGATCACTTCAGGCATCACCAGTGGCGCATTGACCATGCCCGAGAACAGCGTTCGGCCAGTGAAGCGCTTGTATTTGACCAGCGCAAACGCCGCCAGCGTGCCGAGAACCACCGACGCGCAGGCGGTGAAGAAAGCGATCTTCATCGACAGCCAAAACGCGGTGATCATTTCGTTGTCGTTGGCGAGCGCTGCGTACCACTTCAACGTGAAGCCACGCCACGAATTGGGCACCGGCGAGTCGTTGAAGGAGAACACGACCAACGCGACGATGGGCAGGTACAAGAAGGCGAAGCCCATCGCCAGCCAGCCCTTGCCGAACCAACGTCCGGCGTTCATTTGCGCGCCTCGATGGATTCGGCCTGGTACTTGTTGAAGATTGCCAGCGGCACGATGATGAGCAACACCATCACCACCGCCACCGACGACGCCATCGGCCAGTCGTTGTTGCTGAAGAATTCGTCCCACAGCACGCGGCCGATCATCAGGGTCTGCGGCCCGCCCAGCAGTTCAGGAATGACGAATTCGCCGACGCAGGGAATGAACACCAGCATCGAGCCGGCAATGATCCCGGCCTTCGACAGCGGCACGGTGATCTTCCAGAACGCGACCCAGGGCGTGGCGCCCAGATCGTCAGCCGCTTCGAGCAGCCGCATGTCCATCTTCGACAGGTTGGCGTAAAGCGGCAGGATCATGAACGGCAGGTAGGTGTAGGTCATGCCCAGCACCAGCGAAAACGGCGTGTTCATCAGCTGGCCCGGCGCCGAGATCAGCCCGAGGGATGCCAGCACCTGGTCGAAGCCGCTGCCGACCAGCACCTCGTGCGCCCAGCCGTTCTCGCTCAGCAGGCCTTTCCAGGCATACACGCGCAGCAAAAACGAAGTCCAGAACGGCAGCATCACCAGCATCAGCAGAGCCGGCTGCACCGTTGCCTTGGCGCGCGCCATGAAATACGAAAACGGGTAGCCGATCAGCAGGCAGAAGAAGGTGGTGACGGCGGCGTACTTCAGGCTCGACAAATAAGTCTTGTAGTACAGATCGTCCTGCGTGATGAACAAGTAGGTGGTGAAGCGCAGCGTGAGCGCCAGCGCGTCGTCGGTGAAGGTGATGATGTCCTTGAAGCGCACGGACTCCATCTCGGAGACGCTGATCCTCATGACGATCAGAAACGGCAGCATGAAGAAAATCAGCAGCCACAGATACGGGATGCCGATCACCGCCGACCGGCCTCGCAGCAGCTGCGACCACCTGATCTTCATGCCGTCAGCACCACATGCGCCATCGGCGACCAGCTCGCCCACGCGGTGTCGCCCCAGGTGAGTTCGTCGCCGCGGTGTCGCTCCGTGTTGCTCTCGCTGATCTTGAGCACCAGCCCGCTGGCGAGCGCAATGTGGTAGACGGTGAAGCTGCCGAAGTACGACATGTCTTTGATCGTGCCGCTCACCCGGTTCAATCCGCCGACAGGCTCACCATCGCTCGGCGGCAGCGGCTCGCGGCCGATGCGGATCTTTTCTGGCCGCAGCGCCACCGTCACTGCCATGCCCTCACTGCCGGTGATGCCGTGGCCCACGTAGTGTTTGCAGTCGGCGCACTCGATGACGACGTGATCGGGGTGGTCGTCGGTCAGTGTGCCGTCCATCAGGTTCACATTGCCGATGAAGTCGGCGATGAAACGGGTGGCCGGGGTTTCGTAGATGTCGCTCGGCGCGCCGACCTGCAGAAAGCGGCCTTCGCTCATCACCGCAATGCGCGATGCCATCGTCATCGCTTCTTCCTGGTCGTGGGTGACCATGACGCAGGTCACGCCCACGTTCTCGATGATGTTGACCAGCTCGATCTGCGTTTCCTCACGCAGCTTCTTGTCGAGCGCGCCCAGCGGCTCATCGAGCAGCAGCAGCTGCGGCTTCTTGGCGAGGCTGCGAGCGAGCGCCACCCGCTGCTGCTGGCCGCCCGAGAGCTGGTGCGGCTTGCGTTGGGCGAACTTGCCGAGCTGCACCAGCTTGAGCATCTCCTCGACGCGGGTGTTCACCTCGTCGCGGCTCATGCCGGCGCGGCGCGGCCCGAAGGCCACGTTGTCCCACACCGACATGTGCGGGAACAGCGCGTAGCTCTGGAACATCATGTTCATCGGGCACTCGTAGGCTGGCATGCCTTCGAGGTCTTGGCCGTTGAGCAGGATCTGTCCCGAGGTCGGGGTTTCGAAGCGCGCCAGCATGCGCAGCAGCGTCGATTTGCCGCAACCCGACGAGCCGAGCAGCGCGAAGATTTCTCCCTTGGCGACGTTCAAGCTGACGTCATTGACGGCCTTGTAGCCGCTGAAGTCCTTGGTGACGTTGCGGATCTGAAGGAACTTCGACGGATCGTTCGTCGGCGTGCTGCTCATGGGAGGCGCCTTCAGGTCAGCTGGCTACAGGCCGGTCTTAAACGCGGTGTAGGTGCGCGTCATCAGTCGTCGCAGGTCGTTGCCGAGCGAGTCGGGCGTGGCCATCGGTTTCATGTCGGCTTCCGACAAGAACACCGTCGGGTTGTTGGCCACCTCGGGCTTGACGAGGGGCCGCGACGCCGCATTCGGGTTGGCGTAGAACACCTTGTTGGTGATGCTCGCATGCACCTCGGCCTTCAGGTTGTAGTTGATGAACTTGTGCGCATTTTCAGGATGCGGCGCGTCGGCGGGGATTACCATGACGTCAAAAAATAAGATGCCGCCGCTCTTCGGGATCAGCGCCTGAATGTTCTGCCCGGTCTTGCCGTCGATGGCACGCTGGCGTGCGATGTTGATGTCGCCCGACCAGCCGAGTGCCACGCAGATGCTGCCATTGGCCATGTCGTTGATGTAGCCCGACGAGCTGAACAGCGTGACGCTGGGTCGGGCGGCCTTCAGCACCGCAGCCGCCTGAGCGTAATCGCCCGCCACTTTGCTGAACGGCGGTTTGCCCAGGTAGTGCAGAGCGGCAGGCACGATCTCGGTGGCCGAGTCGAGGTACGACACGCCGCAGGATTTGAGCTTCGAGACGTACTCCGGCTTGAACACCAGGTCCCACGCGTTGTCGGGCATCGGCATGCCGCCGAGCGCGGCCTTCACCTTGTCGACGTTGATGCCGACCGTGGTGTAGCCCCACAGCCAGTCGACCATGTACTCGTTGCCGGGGTCGAGCCTGGCGAGCTGCGCCTGTACCGCAGGGTCGAGATTCTTGTAGTTCGGCAACTTCGACTTGTCGAGCTTTTGCAGCAAGCCGCCGTCGGCTTGCAGTTTGGCCCAGTTCGACGAGGGCACGACCACGTCATAACCGGTTTTGCCAGCCACCAATTTGGCGTGGACGATTTCGTTGTTGTCGAAATTGTCGTAGCGCACCTTGATGCCGGTTTCCTTTTCGAAGTTCGCGATCGTGTCGGGGGCGATGTAGTCCGACCAGTTGTAGATGTTGAGCACCTTTTCTTCGTCTTGTGCCGCGGCCGGGCCGGCCCACCACACAGCAAAAACGGCGACCGTTGTGGCGGCCAGGGTGGCCAGCGGCTTGAGCATCGGGTTCAGTGGCGATCGGTTCATTGCGAAATCTCCAAACGGCATGGTGTCGGCGAGGAAAAAAGCGGAGTGAGCGTGCAGCCTAAATCAGTCGTAAAGCTAGAAGCAAAGTGCGGGCCATTGGCAGCTGCTCACTTCACTCCGCGCTGCTGCAAATCGCGCAGCGTGGCGTCAAGGCAGCGGCGAATCAGCGCGGCCATGTCGTCGATCTGGGCGCGCGTGATAACCAAAGGCGGCGCAACGATCATCCGGTCGCCGACGGCTCGCATGATCAGGCCGTTGGCAAAACAGTGACCGCGGCAGATCATGCCGACCTCGAGCGCACTGTCGAAGCAGGCTCGGCTGGCTTTGTCCATGACGATCTGCAGCGCACCCATCAGGCCGACTGACTGCGCCTCGCCGATCAGCGGGTGGTCGGCCAGCGCCTTGAAATGCTCGGCCAGATACGGGCCGGTGTCGGTGCGCACCTTGTCGATGAGGCCCTCACGCTGGATCAACCGGATGTTGGCGAGTGCCACCGCGCAGGCCACCGGGTGGCCGCTGTAGGTGTAGCCGTGCTCGAACTCGCCACCCTGATCGATCATCACCCGCGCGATGCGCTCGCCCACCATCACGCCACCGAGCGGGATGTAGCCGGAGGTGACGCCCTTGGCGAATGTCATCAGGTCGGGCTTGAAGCCCATCGTCTCGCAGCCCCACCAGTTCCCGGTGCGGCCGAAGCCGCAGATCACTTCATCGGATGCCAGCAAGATGCCGTACTGGTCGCAGATGCGCTGGATCTCGGGCCAGTAGGTCGCAGGCGGCACGATCACGCCGCCCGCACCCTGGATCGGCTCACCGATGAAAGCGGCGACCTTGTCGGCGCCCACTTCCAAAATCTTCGCTTCGAGCCAGCGGGCAGCCTCCAAGCCGAATTCGTCGCGAGATGTTCCGTGCCCATGGACAAACCAAAACGGCTGCTCGATGTGCACGATGCCGGGAATCGGCAGGCCGCCCTGCGCATGCATGTAGCTCATGCCGCCGAGCGACGCGCCGGCCATCGTCGAGCCGTGGTAAGCGTTCTTGCGGCTGATGATGACGCTGCGCTCGGGCTGGCCCAGCACATCCCAGTAGCGCCGCACCATGCGCACCACGGTGTCGTTGCCCTCGGAGCCCGAGCCTGAGAAGAACACGTGCTTGAACTGTGGCGGCGTGATCTCGGCCAGCAGCTCGGCCAGCTCGATCGCCGGTGGCGTGGCGGTCTGAAAGAACGAGTTGTAAAACGGCAGTTGCTTGAGTTGCGCCGTGGCCGCATCGATCAGCGACTGCTGGCCGTAGCCCACGTTCACGCACCACAGGCCGCTCATCGCATCGAGGATCTTGTGGCCGTCGCTGTCCCACAGGTAGATGTTGTCGGCGCGGGTAATGACGCGAGAACCCTTGGCCGACAGTGCCTTGAAGTCGGTGAACGGGTGCAGGTAATGCGCCGTGTCGGCCGCCTGCCATTCGGCGGTGGTGCGGGTCGCGGAGGGTTGGAGTGCGGCGTTCATGCGGATTCCGATCGTCAGACGTGGAGCAGCAAATGTTCGCGTTCCCACGGCGAGATCACTTTCATGAACTCGTCGTGCTCGATTTCCTTGATCTCGGAGTAAACGGTGATGAAGGATTTGCCCAGCACATCGTGCAGGTCCTTCTCGTCGGCCAGCCAGCCGAGTGCTTCGCTCAGCGAACGCGGCAGCTGGTACTCGGACAGGTACGCATCGCCCTTGCATTCGCTGGCGGGCTCGATCTTGTTTTTGATGCCCAAGTAGCCGCAGGCCAGCGTGGCGGCGAAAGCGACATACGGGTTCGCATCGGCGCCGATCACGCGGTTCTCGACGCGTCGCGCGGCCGGTGTGGCCACCGGAGAGCGAATGCCCACAGTGCGGTTGTCGGTGCCCCACTGGATGTTGATCGGCGCGGCTGTCGAACGGGCGAGGCGCCGGTAGGAGTTGACGTAGGGCGCAAACAGCGCCATTGCCGCGGGCGTGTACTTCTGCAGGCCGCCGATGTACCAGTAAAACTCTTGTGAAGGCGTGCCATCGGGGTTGCTGAAGATGTTTTTGCCGGTGACCTTGTTGAGCACGCTCTGGTGCACGTGCATCGCGCTCCCAGGCTCATTGGACATCGGCTTGGCCATGAAGGTGGCATACATCTCGTGGCGCATCGCTGCCTCACGGATCGTGCGCTTGAAGAAGAACACCTCGTCGGCGAGGCCCAGAGGGTGGTCGTGGAAGAAGTTGATCTCCATCTGGCCCGCGCCGACCTCGTGGATCAGCGTGTCGACGTTCAGCTCCATTTTTTCGCAGTAGTCGTAGATGTCTTCGAACAGCGGGTCGAACTCGTTCACCGCGTCGATGGAGTACGCCTGCCGCGAGGTCTCGGCGCGGCCACTGCGGCCCTTCGGCGGGCGCAGCGGCGTGTTGGGGTCGGCGTTGCGCTCGATCAGGTAGAACTCCAACTCGGGTGCCACCACCGGCGCCCAGCCTTCGGCGTCGTAGAGGTCGCAGATGCGGCGCAGCACCGAGCGCGGCGCATACGGAATCATCACGCCGTCGCGGTCGTAGCAGTCGTGGATCACCTGCGCGGTCGGGTCGGTCGCCCACGGCACGATGCGCACGGTGGACGGGTCGGGGCGCAGGTGCATGTC
>JANPNF010000204.1:0-4178 GCA_031427315.1 Burkholderiales bacterium
AAAGGACTTGGCCTCAGCCGCCGGTGACCGGCGCAATCAAATCGATGCGGTCGCCGTCGCTCAACGGCGTGTCGCGGTAGCGCGTGTTCGGCACAAAGTTCATGTTGACGGCGGCGGCAAATGGCGGCGTGGGTTGCAGGATCGCGATCGCATCCGCCAGTGTGGCACCGGCCGGCAGCTCATGCGCCTGGTGGTTGATGTGAACCTTCACGACACAGCACCCGCCACCGATTCAACCCGCAGCGCAAAGGCCTCCGCCAGCGCGCTGTGGCCGCTCGCCACGAACTGCATCACCGCATCCAGCATCGCCGGCGCGATCAGGTAGCCGTGGCGATACAGGCCGTTGATTTGCAGGCGACGCGGGCCGAGCCAGCGCAGCGCGGGCAGGTTGTCGCGCAGCGTCGGGCGGCACTGCGCGGCCATCTCGATCACGCGCGCCTCAGCGAAGCCGGGGTGCACGGTGTAGGCCGCGCTCAGCAGTTCGAGCGTCGAGCGCACGCTGGCCGGTGACAGGTCGTCGGACTCAATCTCGGTGGCGCCGATGACGAACACGCCGCCCGGCTTCGGCGCGATGTAGAGCGGGTAGCGCGGGTGCAGCAGCCGTGTCGGCCGTGCCAGCGTGACCTCGGGCGCATGCACCCGGATCACCTCGCCACGCACGCCGCGCAGTGCCGGCCAGTCACTGTGCGCGCCCAGTCCCCGACAGTCGAACAGCCACCCAGCATGGTCGACGAAGTCGGCGGGCGAGCGCGGGCTACTCCAGTGCAGCACCACATCGAGGGTCTGCAAGCGGTGCAGCAGCGCGGCCAGCAGCTCGCGGTTGTCGAGCTGACCTTCGCCGGGCAGGTAGAGGCCCTGTGCGAAGCGCTCGCCGATGGCCGGTTCGAGCCGCGCCACTGCACGGGCATCGAGCGCTTCGACCGCGGGCAGCTGGGGCATCGCACGCGCGGTGGCGGCCAGCTGCTGCTGGAAGCGAGTGGCCTCGGTGGCATCCTGCCGGTGCCACAGCACCAGCGTGCCCTGCTGCTGGAAAAACACCGGCGCGCTCAGCGTCGCGATCAGCTCGGGCCAGCGCGCCAGCGCGTGGCAGCCCATGCGCACGACGCCGAGCTCAGTCACCGCCGACTCAGCCAGTGGCGCCAGCATAGCTGCCGCTACATGGGCGGCCGACGCTGGCGCGTCGTGCGCGCTGGCGTCGTACAGATCGATGGTGTGACCGGTGCGTGCCAGCTCGCAGGCGAGCAGTCGCCCCATCAGGCCAGCACCCAGCACCACCGTGCGATCAGCGCCGCGGGTCATGCCCGCGCCCTCGCCGCATAATTTTCAACATGAGCCCTGAAGACGAAACTGCCTCCACCCTCCCCCGAGACTTTCGCTACATCCGCGTGCTGTCGATCGCCGGTTCCGACAGCGGCGGCGGTGCTGGCATCCAGGCCGATCTGAAAACCTTCAGCGCGCTCGGCTGCTACGGCATGACGGCCATCACCGCGATCACGGCGCAGAACACCGTGGGCGTGAGCGCCATCCACAGCGTGCCGGCCGCGGTGCTGCGTGCGCAGATCCGCGCGGTACTGGGCGACATCGGCGCCGACGCGATCAAGATCGGCATGCTGCACTCGCCGGAAGCGGTCGGCGTGGTGGCCCAGGCGCTCGACGATTACCGCATCGCCCACGTGGTGCTCGACCCGGTGATGGTGGCCACCAGCGGCGACCGGCTGATGGCGCAGGAAACAGTGCAGGTGCTGGTGACCGAGCTGTTTCACCGTGCGACGCTGGTCACGCCGAATCTGAACGAAGCCGGGCTGCTGCTGGGCCGTGAGATCACCGTGGCCACCCAATTCGATGCCGCCGCACTCGACTTGATCGCCCTCGGCGCACCGGCGGTGTTGCTCAAAGGCGGGCACCTGGTGGGTGACGAGGTGGTCGATGTGCTGGCGACGCGCGACGGCCACACGCAACGTTGGGCCTCGCCGCGCATTGCCAGCCGCAACGTCCACGGCACTGGCTGCACGCTGGCGTCGGCGATCGCTGCGCATCTGGCGCTGGGGCTGGGCCTGCACCAGGCGGTCACCGAAGCGCGGCGCTATGTACTTGCAGCCATCGCCAGCGGCGCAGCGGTGCACACGGGCGCTGGGCACGGTCCGCTGAACCACGCTCACGCGCCGCTGGCGATGCGACGGTTGCCGATCGGCAAAGGCGGGTTTCGGTGAGGACATCGAGGAAACGGGGGGGACGGCGGACAGCCGGCGGGCAGATGGACCACGGCGAACCCACGACGATACCAATGCCGCCCACTCCTGCAGTGCCGAGGCGGCAATGGCTCGCGCTAGCGCTGTCGCTATCTGTGTCGCTGTCGGGCGGTGCCGCGCTGCTGGCCTACGGCGGCTGGGCGCATGCCGCCTCTGCGGGCGCTGAGGATGCTGTGCTGGAATTGCAACGTGAATGGGAGCTCATCAAGTACCGAGCGCCGGCCGCAGAACGGATCGGCCGCTTCGCTGCGCTGGCCAGCCAGGCGCACCGCAGCAGCGAACAATTCCCCAACAGCAGCCCGGTGCTGATCTGGGAGGCGGTGATCGTCAGCTCGTGGGCTGAGGCCAAGGACGATCTGGGCTCGCTGGAGCTGGCCCGGCGCGCCAAGGCGCTGTACGAGGCCGCGCTGAAGATCGACGCCAACGCCTTGGGCGGCGGCGCCTACACCGGCCTCGCGGCGCTGCACTACAAACTGCCCGGCTGGCCAATGAGCTTCGGCGACGAAGCCAAGGCGCGCAAGCTGCTGCAGCGGGCCCTGGCGATCAACCCGCAGGGCGTCGACCCGAATTACTACTACGGTGAGCTGCTGGTCGAAACCCGGCACCCGCAGGACGCGGTGGCCTACCTCGAGCGCGCAGTGCAAGCCCCTGCCCGACCGGGCCGCGAGATCGGCGACGCCGGCCGACGAGACGAAGCGCGGGCGCTGCTCGACAAGATCAGGGCGCGTTGATCGCCGGGCCTCCGGTGCGGGCCGTCATCTGTGGCAATCGCGATGTCAGGACGCGCCGCTTAATTTCGACTTCATCGCGGCGGCGCACGATCTGTCATGCAGTCACAGCCACCCAGAAGTCGCGCACCGTCTTCCAGGAACGAACCATGACCTCTGAAGACTCCGTCGATGGTCTCCGCCCGTGGACCACGGCACGCACCTCGCGGCGGCGGCTGATCGCGCTCGGCATGGCCGGCGCCGTGACCGCCACCGTCCTGCAGCCTTCGAGGGCACGCGCGGCCAGTGTCGAGACCGCGGTGGTCGACCTGCAGCACGATTGGGAGGTCATCACATACCAGACGCCCAACTCAGAGCGCGAGAGGCGTTATGGAGAGCTGGCCGCCATGGCGCACCGGGTCAGTGAGACCTATGGCGGCCGCAGCGAAGCTTTGATCTGGGAAGGGATCGTCACTGCCTCCTGGGCGGCGGAGAAAGGTGGCCTGGGTGCGCTCAGCCTGGTAAAGAAGGCCAGGGCGATGTATGAGTCCGCGATACGCATCGACGGCAATGCACTGGACGGCTCCGCGTACACCAGCCTGGCTGTGCTGTACGAACGGGCGCCCCGCTGGCCACTGAGCTTCGGCGACAAGGAAAAGGCGCGCGAACTGCTCCAAAAAGCCCTCTCGCTGAACCCTCGGGGCATTGACCCGAATTTTTTCTACGGTGAACTGCTGTCGCAGACAGAGCACCCCGATGAAGCGCTGACCTACCTGGGGCGTGCGCTGCAGGCCGCACCGCGCCCCGGTCGGCAGATCTCCGACGCGGGGCGGCGCGAAGAGGTCCGCGCGCTGATCGCCAAGATCAAGGCCCGCTGACCGCGGCCAGCTTCACCTGCACGCCGGAGCCATCGGCGCGTGCGCCGATGAGCACCGCCAGTCCGTGCAGCGCGGCAATGCGCTGCACGATCGACACGCCGAGGCCGCTGCCGAACTCCTGCTGTCCGTCGGGGCGATAGAAGCGCTCGCCCATCCGCGCAATCTGCGCTGCGGGCAACGGTTCGCCGTCGTTGTCAACCTCAAGCCGATCAGGCAGCACGCGCAAGGTCACCAGCGAACCTGCCGGGGCATAGCGCACCGCGTTGTCGAGCAGGTTGCGCAGCAGCACGGTCAGCAGGTTGGCGTCGCCATTCAGCGGCAGCGGCACCACGCCTTGCGGCGGC
>JANPNF010000205.1:0-39547 GCA_031427315.1 Burkholderiales bacterium
CGGCGCCAGGCGCCGGTGGGCATCCGCATCACCCATCGCGCGTTTGGCCGCGATTGGCGCTATCCGATCACCTCGAAGTTCCGCGCATGATCAGCCTTAAACTCCAGCAAATTCAACGCTAAGGTCCGTATGAAGCAGATCACCGCCATCGTCAAACCGTTCAAGCTCGAAGAAGTCCGCGAGGCGCTGGCCGAGGTCGGTGTGACTGGGCTGACAGTGACTGAAGTCAAGGGTTTCGGGCGCCAGAAGGGCCACACCGAGCTGTACCGCGGTGCCGAGTACGTGGTCGATTTTCTGCCGAAGGTGAAAGTCGAGGTCATGGTCAAGACCGCCGATCTCGACCGCTGCATCGAAGCCATCGTCAAGGCCGCGAAGACCGGCAAGATCGGCGACGGCAAGATCTTTGTCACTACGATCGACCAGGTGGTGCGCATCCGCACGGGCGAGACGGGCGAAGAAGCGATCTGACGGGCCGTTCCCTTTTAAAAAAAGCCCGCTGTGTGCGGGCTTTTTTGCGGCCGGTGATTCCCGGCTCGGCGGCCCATTCAGCTCAAAAAGCGGTGCCACAGTGCGGCCAGCCAGATGCTGCCGCACAGCAGCAACGACAAGAAGACAGCGGCACTGCCGAGGTCCTTTGCGCGCTTGGACAGATCATGCAATTCGAACGAGACGCGATCGATCGCCGCTTCGATTCCTGAATTGAGCAACTCGACGATCAGTACCAACATCACCGACCCGGCCAGCAGTGCCACCTCGACCCAGGACCCGCCGAGCCAGAATGCTGTCGGCAGCATCAGCACCGCAAGGTAGAACTCCTGTCGGAAAGCACTCTCGCCCTGGTAAGCGGCTTTCAGCCCCTCCATTGAATAGCCGGTGGCGTGCACCACGCGGTCGAGGCCGGTGCGGCCTTTATAGAGGTTGGTCGTCATGCGCGGCGATTGTGCCTGCCGGCACACGGAGTGATCTGACTCAGCTTGAAGCTGCTTAAGGCTTGCACCGAGGTTCGGGCTTGGCATCGACGAGCTGCGTGCCGCAGATCGCGTCGTGCCAGAACTGGTGCTGCGGGTGCAGCAGGGCCAGCAGCGCGTAGCAGACAACCCCGGCCGCGACCACCGCCAGCGCATCCCAGCGCGCCCAATGGTTCAGTGTGGCGATCAGCGCGGCGGGAGCGAACCACAAACAACTGACGAGGTAGCGAGTCAAGGCGCGCGGCTGGCTCAGCTTGTCGCCCGTGGCGGTGACCAGGCGAATGTGCCAGGTTTGCATTGGCAGCGTCTGCCCGCGCCGTGACCAAAAATACGTGAAGTAGACGCCGTAGATCAAAAACGCGAAGAAGCGCAGCGCTGTTTCGCTTTGCAGCGGATGGGTCTGGCCCGTCAGTGCGACGAAGAAGGCACCGACAGCGCCGGGAATCAACCCGATGCCGAACAGGATCATTCCTTCGTAGATGAAGCAAGCCATGCGCCGCCGCAGGCTGGGCGCTGGCAACACCGTCGATGGCAAGGGATTCAGCGGGCCAGTCGCCATGCCCGCTTCAAGGCCGTGCTGCCGCAGGCGCCGATGTGCTGGCCGCGACCACCGCTGCGCCTTGCGGGCCGCGTTTCGGCAACAAGGTTGAAGGGTTGACGAAATTGGGCGACGCCGTGATCTTCGGCAACCCCGCCTGCTGGTGCGCGGGCGGCGCGGGGCGCTTCGAAATCAGCGTGGTCGTGGCGCCGGTAGGTGCTTGAACCAGGGTGGGCGCGACCGAGCGAGGCTGCCGGCGCACGTCGGGTGGGACCACCTCATTGGACTTGGTTTGCACCCCTCGGGCATCGGCGCCATTGGCATCGGCTGCCGCTGCGCGATGCTTCGACGACAGGCTGGTAGCAGCGACCGGTGCCGCGCGCGCGGCCAGATCCTTCTTCTCAACGTCGGGGAGCGCCTGATAGGCCTCCCAACGAGCCTGCCGGTTCGACGGCGCCAACTGCTGGGCCTGCTTGAACTGCAAGCGGGCGGCGCCCCGTTGCTCTGGCGTCAGCGCGGCCCATTCGCTCATGCGCACCTGAATGCGCTGGCGCTCATCAGTTGATTTGATCGGGAACTGAGCGACGACTTCCAGCCATTTCTGTTTATGGTCAGCGCCGATAGTGCGCCACTCGCGCTCAAGCGGTAGCAGTGCGACGCGTTGGCTGGGCGACAGGTTGCTCCAGGTAGGGAACGTCTCCGCCTTGACAACCGGTTTCGATGAATTTGATATTGCTTGCTTCTGCGCGGCGACGTCCGCCGCCAACGCAGACCAGACAACACAACTGGCGGCGGCCAAAAAAACCGATGCACGCCCACGCAGCCAATCGGTGATTGAGCGTTTGCTCAGCGATTCGACGGGGCGCGGCATGCTGGCGTCGGTCACTCGCGTGACGTTCTCAGAAACTCGACAAACCCCGGATCACTGTAGGCCGCTGGCGGCAGGTCGTCCGACAGCAAGGCCGCGTCGACCTCGGCAGCGGCAGCAATCTGGTCTTGCACATGAAAATGTTCAATCAAGCCCAACCCGAGCAGCAGCACAGCCAGCGGTATCAGCGCCGCCAGAGAGGTCCACCGCGACTTGCCTTTGCCCCCACTGCCGAACGACAAGGTGGCCGCCGATGAGAGCCCGACTGGCGCCGCGTTGACCTGCACCGACAACGTCATTTGACGGTGCGCCACAGCCACTTGCCGGGCATGGTGCAGACGCGCGGTGACATCGTGTGGCAACTGCTGGGTGCCTTCATTCAGGCGCGCGGACACTAACATCCCGAAGCGGGCTTCCAGGGTGATGGCCCGGCGATCAGCGGACTGTTCAATGACATTCACAGGGTAATTCCTTTCGCCTTGAGAGCCTTCGCCAGCGCGTGCACCGCGCGGGAACAATGCGTTTTGACGCTTCCCTCGGAGCAACCCATCGCCAGCGCGGTCTCGGAGACATTGAGTTCCTCCCAATAACGCAGCAAAAACGCTTCGCGTTGACGGGCTGGTAAACCGCCTATCTGGGTTTCTATCAAAGCAAAAACCTGGCCGCGTGAGACCACATCCGATGCACTTTCGGCCGAAGCCCCCCCGGCGAACGATTCAAGTACCTCCAGGATGTCGAAATCCTCGTCGCCGCCCGCGGGCTCGAAGTCGGAGAAATTGCGAAAAAGTGCTCCGCGAACCTTCTGCTTGCGAAACCAATCCATCGTGGCGTTCGACAAGATGCGCTGGAACAGTGGTGGCCATTCATTGGCGGGGCGGTCTGCATAGTTTTCTGCCAGCTTGATCATGGCGTCTTGCACCACGTCCAGCGCTGCGTCCTCGTCGCGTACGGCAAACACCGCTCGCTTGAAGGCGCGTTTCTCGACGCTCTTGAGAAAAGCAGACAGTTCTTGTTCGGATGCCAAGGCGAGTGCGCCTCTTCAAGGCGCGTGTCAAACGGGTAAGGAGTATCTCATCGCACCGCCGTGGGCTGCATGTCGAGGCACGGGCGAGGGGTGAGGGTGCCATAATCGCAGGTTGCACAACAGATGGATCGCCGCTGATGTTCTCGATCCGAGACATCGCCCCGCGCGGTCCACCAGGCGCTACACCCGCTTTACAAGAGCGAGGAGAGGCGCACCGATGGTTTTTCGTTAGAGAAAATCACAAAGGTTCTCGACATGGACACGTCAGACGCTGAAGTCAAGCGCGCCGCCTCAACGCCCGCCGCTCAAAACAACCCCGCCGCAGCCAGCCCTCCCGCCGACCCGAACGGCGCCGAGATTTTGATCCGCTGCCTGCAGGCCGAAAACGTTCAGTTCCTGTGGGGATATCCAGGCGGCGCCGTCTTGTACATCTACGACGCGCTGTACAAGCAAAACACCATCGAACATGTGCTGGTTCGACATGAGCAGGCAGCAGTGCATGCGGCCGACGGCTATGCCCGGGCCTCCGGCGAAGTTGGCGTGGCGCTGGTCACTTCCGGTCCCGGCGTGACGAATGCAATCACCGGCATCGCCACCGCCTACATGGACAGCATCCCAATGGTGATCATCACCGGGCAGGTGCCGACGCCGGCGATCGGCCTCGATGCCTTTCAGGAGTGCGACACGGTGGGCATCACGCGCCCGATCGTCAAGCACAACTTCCTGGTGAAGGACGTGCGGGATCTGGCGCTGACGTTGAAAAAGGCCTTCCATATCGCCCGCACCGGCCGCCCCGGTCCGGTGGTGGTCGACATCCCGAAGGACGTGTCGGTGAACACGGCGCCGTTTGCCTACCCGGCGACGCTGGAGATGCGCTCTTACAGCCCGGTGCGCAGAGGGCACGCCGGGCAGATTCGCAAGGCGGTGCAGTTGCTGCTGGCCTCGAAACGCCCCTACATCTACAGCGGCGGTGGTGTGATCCTCGGCAACGCATCGACCGAGCTGCGTGAGCTGGTGAACCTGCTGGGATTCCCGTGCACCAACACGCTGATGGGCCTGGGCGCCTTTCCATCGAGCGATCCGAAGTTCCTCGGCATGTTGGGCATGCATGGCACCTACGAAGCCAACATGACGATGCAGAACTGCGATGTTCTGTTGGCTGTTGGTGCCCGCTTCGACGACCGCGTGATCGGCAATCCGGCGCACTTCGCGTCGGTTCAGCGCAAGATCATCCACGTCGACATCGACCCGTCATCGATCTCCAAACGCGTCAAGGTCGACATCCCGATCGTCGGTGACGTGAAGGAGGTGCTCCAAGAGCTGATCGTGCAGATCAAGGAAGCGCAGGCCCGGCCCGACGCGAACGCACTCGGTGCCTGGTGGTCGCAGATCGCCGACTGGCGAAAGCGCGAATGCCTGAAGTACACCCACAGCGATGTCGTCATCAAGCCGCAGTACGTGATCGAAAAGCTGTGGGAGCTGACCAAGGATTCCGACGCGTACATCACCTCGGACGTCGGGCAGCACCAGATGTGGGCCGCCCAGTACTATCGCTTCGACGAACCGCGCCGTTGGATCAACTCCGGCGGGCTGGGCACGATGGGTGTGGGCCTCCCGTACGCGATGGGCATCAAGCTCGCCAAGCCCGAAGCCGATGTGTTTTGCGTCACTGGCGAAGGCTCGATTCAGATGTGCATTCAGGAGCTGTCGACCTGCCTGCAGTACAACACCGCGGTGAAAGTGATCTCTCTGAACAACCGCTACCTGGGCATGGTGCGACAGTGGCAGCAAATCGACTACGGTGGCCGCTATTCGCACAGCTACATGGATGCCTTGCCTGACTTCGTCAAGCTGGCCGAAGCCTACGGCCATGTGGGGCTGAAGGTCGAGAAACCCTCCGATGTGGAAGGCGCGCTGCGCGAAGCCATCCGGCTCAGGGATCGAACGGTGTTCCTCGACATCCGCACCGATCAGGAAGAAAACGTCTGGCCAATGGTCAAGGCTGGCAAGGGCATCACCGAGATGTTGCTGGGCTCGGAAGATTTGTGAGGTGCCAAACGTCGGTGCCGCCCCCGCGTTACCGCGCGGGGCACAACCCATCGACAGACCGCTGCCGTCACGTTGATACCGCCATTGACCCCGTACCGAGTCGCAACCTTTCACTTTTTCAGGCCGCACCGAAGGTGTCGGCGGTTACCGCCGCCTTCTCCCCGACCGTGGGCCGACACTGCACATGAAACACATCATTGCCCTGCTGCTGGAAAACGAAGCCGGGGCGCTGTCGCGCGTGGTCGGGCTGTTCTCGGCCCGCGGCTACAACATCGAAAGCCTGACGGTCGCACCCACGGAAGATCCGTCGCTGTCGCGCATGACCATCGTCACCACAGGCTCCAGTGACGTCATCGAGCAGATCACCAAGCACCTGAACCGCTTGATTGAGGTGGTCAAGGTCGTCGATCTGAATGAAGGCGCGTATACCGAGCGCGAACTGATGCTGATCAAGGTGCGCGCCGTCGGCAAGGAACGCGACGAGATGATGCGCATGGCGAGCATCTTCCGCGGCCGCATCATCGACGTGACCGAAAAGAGCTACACCATCGAGCTGACCGGCGACTCGTCGAAGCTCGATGCCTTCATCGAGGCCATCGACCGCGCCGTGATTCTTGAGACCGTGCGCACCGGTACCAGCGGGATCGGGCGCGGAGAGCGCATCTTGCGTGTTTGATCCCCGCATTGTTTTAGAACCCCACACCACTGACATCAGGAGAACACTATGAAGGTTTACTACGACAAAGACGCCGACCTCAGCCTCGTCAAGGGCAAAAACGTCACCATCATCGGCTACGGCTCGCAAGGTCATGCACACGCGCAGAACCTGAACGAAAGCGGCGTCAAAGTGACCGTCGGTGTGCGCAAGGGGGGGCCGTCGTGGTCGAAGGTCGAGAAGGCCGGTCTGAAGGTCGCCGACGTGGCCGACGCGGTGAAGTCGGCCGACATCGTGATGATGCTGCTGCCCGACGAGCAGATCGCCGCGGTCTACAAAAACGATGTCGAGCCGAACATCAAGCAAGGCGCATCGTTGGCTTTTGCGCACGGCTTCAACGTGCACTACGGACAGGTAATTCCGCGCGCCGACCTCGATGTGTGGATGGTTGCACCAAAAGCGCCGGGCCACACCGTGCGCGCGACGTACACCCAGGGCGGTGGCGTGCCGCACCTGATCGCTGTGCACGCGGACAAAAGCGGCAACGCGCGCGATCTGGCACTGAGCTACGCGGCGGCCAATGGCGGCGGCAAGGCCGGCGTGATCGAGACCAACTTCCGCGAAGAAACCGAGACCGATCTTTTTGGCGAGCAGGCCGTGTTGTGTGGTGGCGCGGTCGAGCTGATCAAGGCCGGGTTCGAGACTCTGACCGAAGCTGGCTACGCGCCGGAGATGGCCTACTTCGAATGCCTGCACGAATTGAAGTTGATCGTCGACCTGATTTATGAAGGCGGCATCGCCAACATGAACTATTCGATCTCGAACAACGCCGAGTACGGCGAGTACGTGTCGGGCCCGCGTGTGGTCACCTCCGAGACGAAGAAAGCGATGAAGCAGATCCTCGCCGACATCCAGACTGGTGAGTATGCGAAGAGCTTCATCCTCGAGAACCGCGCCGGCGCACCGACACTGCTGTCGCGACGTCGCCTGACGGCCGAGCATCAGATTGAAGTGGTGGGCGAGCAATTGCGCGCGATGATGCCGTGGATCAAGAAGAACCGGCTGGTCGATCAATCGAAGAACTGAGTGCCGCACGCAGGGCTAATGCGGCCCTGCTCGCATCGCAGCTGCCGGGATCACTTGGCGGCTTTTCCACCGCGTCTACGGTCTTTGGACTCTGCATGACCATGAGCGGCCAAGATGACCTTCCCGCCGACCTCGAAACCGATGACGGCCCACTGCGCCCGCGCCGCAAGGGTGTCTACGTGTTGCCCAACCTGGTCACGCTGGCGGCCTTGTTCGGTGGGTTCTACGCCATCGTGATGGCGATGAACGGCCGTTTCGAGCAGGCGGCGGTCGGCGTTTTCTGTGCGATGGTGCTCGACAGCCTCGATGGCCGCGTCGCCCGCATGACCAACACCCAAAGCACCTTCGGCGAGCAGATGGACAGCCTGTCCGACATGGTGTCCTTCGGTGCCGCACCGGCCTTGATCGTCTACGAATGGGCCTTGAAAGGCATGGGCAAGGTTGGCTGGGTTGCGGCCTTTGTGTATTGCTCGTGTGCCGCACTGCGGCTGGCTCGGTTCAACACCAACCTCACCGTTGTCGACAAGCGTTATTTTCAGGGTCTGCCCAGCCCGGCTGCCGCGGCCGTGGTCATGGGATTCATCTGGGTGATGGACGATGCGGGTTATCGGCAGGCCGACATGCACGGCTGGCTGGCCTGGCTGGCCATGGCGCTGACCTTGCTGGTCGGCCTGACGATGGTGACCAACCTGCCGTTCTACAGCTTTAAGGAGTTCAGCCTGAAGCGCACCGTGCCGTTCATCGTCATCGTCGCGCTGGCGCTCGCGATTGCGTTGGTCAACCTGCACCCGCCGATCGTGCTGTTCGCTCTGTTTTGCTTGTATGCCGGTTCTGGCTACGGCGTTTATGTTTGGCGGCGCATGAAAGGCCGGCCGGTCAGCGTGATCGCGACCTCGACCGATGAGCCGGAGGAGCAGGGCCTGCATCGTTGAAAGCCGCGTGCTACATTCCGTCGATGAAGCCATTAAAAAACTTGTCGTTGACGCTACTGCTGGAGACCGCCAGGGCTCGCTGACCGTTCACGTCTCATCGTTTTCGACTCACCGGCCCGCTTGCACACGCAGCGGGCCGTTTTGTTTTTCAGGAGCAAAACCAATACCGACAAAATAATCATCTTAGACACCACCTTGCGTGATGGCGAGCAATCACCGGGCGCTTCCATGACCCGTGACGAAAAGCTGCGCATCGCTCGGCAGCTGGAGCGGCTCAAGGTCGACGTGATCGAGGCGGGTTTTGCAGCGTCGTCGAACGGCGACTTCGAAGCCGTCAAGGCCATCGCGCAGGCCATCAAAGACAGCACCGTGTGTTCACTGGCCCGCGCCAACGACAAGGACATCGCGCGCGCCGCCGAAGCGTTGCAAGGCGGTGCGTCCACGCGAATCCACCTGTTCCTCGCCACCAGTGCCTTGCATATGGAAAAAAAGCTGCGCATGACGCCCGATCAGGTGTTCGAGCAGGCGAAGCTCTCGGTGCGCTTTGCACGCAACCTGTCCGGTGATGTCGAGTTTTCGCCGGAAGACGGCTACCGATCAGATCCGGACTTTCTGTGTCGTGTGCTCGAAGCCGTGATCGCCGAAGGCGCCACCACCATCAACATTCCTGACACCGTCGGCTACGCGATTCCCGAGCTGTACGGCAACTTCATTCTCGATTTGCGCACCCGCATCCCGAACGCCGACAAAGCGACCTGGTCGGTGCATTGCCACAACGACCTCGGCATGGCGGTTGCCAATTCGCTAGCGGGCGTAAAGATCGGCGGCGCGCGGCAGATCGAATGCACGATCAACGGCCTGGGCGAGCGCGCGGGCAACTGCGCGCTGGAAGAGGTCGTGATGGCCGTGCGCACCCGCAGAGACCATTTCGGACTCGAGCTGGGCATCGACACCTCGCAGATCTTGGCGACCTCGCGGCTCGTCTCGCAGACCACGGGTTTCGTGGTGCAGCCCAACAAAGCGGTGGTCGGCGCCAACGCCTTTGCCCATGCGTCCGGCATCCACCAGGACGGCGTGTTGAAAGCCCGCGATACCTACGAAATCATGCGCGCCGAAGACGTGGGTTGGGCAGCCAACAAGATCGTGCTGGGCAAGCTGTCCGGGCGCAACGCGTTCAAGCAGCGCTTGCACGATTTGGGCATCGAGCTGGCGTCGGAAACTGAAGTCAACGCAGCGTTCGCCAAGTTCAAGGAACTGGCCGACCGCAAGAGTGAGATTTTCGATGAGGACATCACCGCGTTGGTGATGGACGAATCGGTCACCGCCGAACAAGAGCACTACCGCTTGCTGTCGCTGTCGCAGCATTCGGAAACCGGCGAACTGCCGCATGCCCGCGTCGCGTTTGCAGCGGGCGCAACCGAACTGCACGCCGAGAGCGACGGCAACGGGCCGGTCGACGCCAGTTTGAAAGCGATCGAATCCAAACTCGGAACCGGCGCTGAATTGCTGCTTTATTCGGTGAATGCCATCACATCAGGCAGTACAGAATCGCAAGGTGAAGTGACGGTGCGGCTGCAATTGGCTGGCCGTGTGGTTAACGGTGTGGGCGCGGACCCCGACATTGTTGTTGCGTCAGCGAAGGCATATCTGTCGGCGTTGAACAAACTGCACTGCACGATGGAGCGGGTGGCCGCCCAGGGCTGATTTGATGTCGGTTGGGGTCACGATTGAACAAGGAACTTGAGAAAAGCGACGTAACTTTCTGATATTGCGCGCTTTTTTCGTTTGGCCTACACTTTGGTCCACGGTCGAAATCGAGGCGCTTGTGACAAAAATCTCCTGCTACTGGCTCGCAGTGCTCGCCTCGGTCATCGTGATAGCCGCGGCCACCCAGCCGGTACGGGCTGAAGACGGCGCAAAGCCAGCCCGGGTGGTTCGAACGGCGGCGAAGAAGACGTTGCTGTCGGCGCGTGCCGCGGCGCGACACCTGACACGAGTGCACCGTGTTTCGGTTCGACTGGCTGCAACGCTGCCTCGGGCTGCCGTGCGGCGCTCGGTGGTCAAGGCGGTTCCTGCTAAGCCCTCAATGGGCGAATTGGCGGGTTTGCGGTCCACCCACGACACGCTGGAATTGCGCTCCAGCGTTGCGCTGGTGGTCGATCAGGACACCAACGAAGTTCTGTTCAGCAAGAACTCACAGGCCGTTCTGCCGATCGCTTCCATCACCAAGCTGATGACGGCCGTGGTGGTTACCGATGCTGGCTTGTCGCTCGACGAAGTGCTTACCGTGACCCAAGACGATGTCGACACCGAAAAAGGCAGTCGCTCGCGGCTGGTCGTTGGCACGCAGCTGACACGCGAGGAGATGCTGCACTTGGCGCTGATGTCTTCGGAAAATCGGGCTGCTCACGCCCTCGGCCGCAATTACCCTGGCGGCTTGGCAGCATTCGTGGCGGCCATGAATGCCAAAGCGCAATGGCTGGGCATGACAGACACCCGTTACGTCGAGCCGACCGGCCTGTCGAGCCAGAACCAGTCCAGCGCCCACGATTTGGCGACCTTGGTGAAGCTGGCTCACACTCATCCGCTGATCCGTGAACTGTCAACGTCACCCGAGTATCAAGTTGATGTCGGGCATCGTCAGCTGCAGTTCCGTAACACCAACGGCTTGGTCAGCAACCCGAGCTGGGAGATCGGTTTGCAAAAGACAGGCTACATCTCCGAGGCCGGTCGCTGCCTGGTCATGCAAGCCAGCATGGCCGGCCGCAAGTTGATCATGGTGTTCCTCGATTCCAGCGGACGCTACACCAGGCTCGCTGACGCCGAGCGCGTGCGCAAGTGGATCAACGCTAAGTTTCCGAAGGTCGCGTCCTGACCGTCAAAACCGTCGTGGACGGCGTCCCGCGATGAATCGCTTCTTGAAGTATTTGGGTACCCGCAGCGGCAGCCAGGAAACCGGTGACGCAACATCCGCCAAAGCGGATGCCAGACGAGATTTCACAAGTTCCATGGTTTTGCTGCGCGTAGCGTTGGGGTGCGCAACCGTCAGCGTCATCGACGGGTTGGTGTTGATCTCGTAAGTCTGCGGGCGCCCGGCGACGATGCCGAAATCGAGGCGTCCGAACTCCAGACCTGCGAACTCGAACACCCGCATCACATAGTCATGGTGCGGGTAGAAGTCCATCTCTGCTCGCTCGGCCACGTATTGCGCTGTCGACGCGACGCCTTCCGAGCCGGTCTTGGCCATCCAGCTGACGTCATTCACTGTGTTCGCGCGAATGATGTGCGGACCGACGCGAAACGCCGAGTGCTTTTGGAAACTGCCGGTGTCAGGTTGCGGCTCCGCTGCGTACTCGACGAAGATCAGATCTCGAATAAGGTGCCCATTGCGGGTGGCTTGCGTCAGCGCAGCGTCGGCCGCCGTGCGGTCGACAAGCAACTCGCTCAGCGCCCCGCGGTGTGCCGCGATCGTGCGCAGGAACACCGGATACCTTTGCGGCCATTCACCTGCCGCCGGCAGCCAGCAGGTGAACCCATTGAGACCTTCAGCATGCAATGCCTTCAGCAGACAGTCGCGCGGACGAAACCGGCGGGGGTCGTTCAATACCTGCAACCCGGCCTCACGCAAGTGGTCATGCAGGCGCCCGGCGATTTCGTTTTCCACCGGAGACAGACGATCAAAATCAGTCATCACATAGGTACCGCGCGGCAGCCACCTGCAGCCCCACAGCTTTTCGTAGCTCAGCACGCGGGCTGAAACGCAGTGCCCGCGAAGTTGTTCGGGGATGTCGCGGAAGGTGTAAGCGTGGTCCTGACTGCAGACGTAGATCAGTCGCCTAACGCTGGCCTTGACCATGGAGGATCTTTGGTGATACGGACGTCGCGCGAGCGCGCTTTGCTTCTCTTCCATCCTAGTTCATCAAAGGAACACCGATGATTTCTCCTCTCCTCGACCCGAAAGTGCTGCTTGGCTTCAAGCTGATTCTGCTGTCCCCGTCGAAGCCTGGCGCCGCCATATTGATCGAGCACGGCGCCAAGGGTGTTGGCATCAAACTGGGTGCCAAGGTGGGCGGAAAACAAGGCACCAAGGGCATTAGCCTGGCGCCTCGCGGCTGACACGCGCGGTCTCGCCGATGCGGGAGCGGCGTGCTTTGCCGCTGGCGGCGTCACTGGCTTTTTGGCCCTCTGCAGTGCGGGGGGCTGCTCTCGATGGTCGGATGCAGGGCGAGCTCGCGTCGAGCTTGGCCCACCTGGCCGAAGCCTGCGCCAACAGTGCGCCTGACATCACCCGCCAGCTGATTGGCCCCCGCGCTCTGTTGTCCGCGGGACAAGCGCTGCCTTCCCGGGCCTTCGGCCTTTACTTTCACCTTGCCAGTTCCCTCTTCGAATGCAACGACACGGCTGCCCGGTGGGCCGCTGTGCAGCTCGGCGCGATCGAGGCACGCACACCGGGCCTGCGCATGCAGGGCTGGGGCAGTGCCGAATCGGCCGCTGTCGAGGTGGTGCTGGCCTTGCGCATGGGTGATGAAATCAATCAGTTTGCGTCGATACCAGAGGCCACGGCACGGTGCTTCGCTGCGCTGGTGACTGAAGGACTGGCGCTGCTGCAGGCAGCTGCGCCCGAGTTGCACGGCGAGATCACCGGCTTGCTGTCGGAGATGCGGTTTGCTCAGGCCCCGGTCGGTGCCACGATGGAATTCGATGGCGCCTCGCACTACCAGTTCTGGGGTCTGCTGCTGCTGAACCCGTCCCACCACCACACACCGCTCGACATTGCCGAGGTACTGGCGCACGAAGCCGGGCACAGCCTGCTGTTCGGCCTGACGATCGACGAGCCGCTGGTGCACAACGACGACGACGAGCTGTTCGACTCGCCGCTGCGGCCCGACCCGCGGCCGATGGACGGCATCTTCCACGCCACCTTTGTCTCGGCCCGGATGGCCTGGGTGATGGAAGCGCTGGCCGACAGCGGCTTGCTGACGCCTGCCGAGCAGCACCATGCCCGCGGCGAAGCTGCCAAGGATCGTGAGAATTTTTCGAAAGGCTATCAAACGGTCATGCAGCACGGCCGCTTGTCGGCGACTGGCAGGGAGATCATCGACAACGCGCATCGCTGGGTGCGATGCGGTTGATCTCGGCAGCTCGATGCGCTTAGGGAAGCTCTGCATTAATCGGCCCGATTCGTGCATGCGGTAGCGGCATGAAATCCACCTCGAATTCAGCCATGAAACAAGCCGACCTGGGCCTGCACCTGAGCACCAAGCGCACTCGCAAACGCGAGTTCTTGGATGAGATGGAGCGCGTCGTGCCCTGGGCCGACTTGGTCGCCCTCATTGCCGGGTATGCCCCTGAAGGCAAACGCGGCCGCCCACCCTTTGCCCTTCACACCATGCTGCGCATTCACTTCATGCAGCAGTGGTTCGGCCTGAGTGACCCCGCGACGGAAGAAGCCCTGCACGACACCCCCATGTACCGAGAGTTCGCTCAACTGAACTGGACACAACGCCTGCCCGACGAGAACACCATCCTGCGCTTTCGCCACATGCTGGAAGAACACAAGCTGGCAGATCAAATGCTCAGCGTGGTCAACGACATGCTTGGCGCCAATGGCTTGCTGCTTCGCAAGGGCACCGTGGTGGACGCCACCCTGATCGCCGCCCCGAGTTCCACCAAGAACGCCAGCGGCGAGCGCGACCCCGCCATGCACCAGACCAAGAAAGGCAACCAGTGGTACTTTGGGATGAAAGCCCACATCGGTGTGGACGCCGAATCAGGCTTGGTGCACACCGTCAAAGGCACGCCTGCCAACGTCAACGATGTGACCGAAGCCAACGCTTTGCTGCACGGTGAAGAAACCGACGCTTTTGGTGACGCGGGCTACCAAGGTGCCGCCAAGCGGCCTGATGCGAAGGAGAGCGTCAACTGGCACATTGCCGGCGACCCGGCAAGCGTGCGGCGCTGGACAAGATGAAGAAGCTCGACGACCTAATTGATCAAGTCGAGACGATCAAGGCCAGCATCAGGGCCAAAGTGGAGCACCCGTTTCGGGTCATCAAACGCCAATTTGGCTCCGTGAAGGTGCGCTACCGGGGAATGAAGAAGAACACCGCGCAGCTCAAAACCTTGTTCACGCTGAGCAATTTATGGATGGCTAGAAAGAAGCTGATGGCGCTGCATGGAGAGGTGCGCCTGCAAACGGCGAAAGGGGTTTGAAATGGGCCAAAAGCCCCGGGAAACGCTCGAAAGTGACGGAATTCAGTGCCCGAAACTTGATGCTCTGAAACGAACGCGCTGAATCGAGTGATTTGAGGCAGCAACCATCAACTAAAGCGAATTGCTCAGACCTTCCTTAGACGGGTGCCCGGCGCCTGACGGTCTTCGTGGAAGCCGCGGCGGTATCAGCTGGCGTGCGTTGGTGCCCCAGGAGGGTCGATATTTGATCGGCTGTGTCACGCAAGCGCTCTACCCAGTGCGCTTCGAGCCGGTCTGCCGGTGATGAAATAGACAGGCCGGCCACCAACAGACCCTGGTCATCGAAAATGCCCGCCGCCATGCAGCGCACACCGACTTCGAGTTCCTCGTCATCGTGTGCCGTGCCGCGGGCCAGCACGTTCGACAGCTCGCGTTCCAGTACCGATACTTCAGTGATGCTGTTGCTCGTGTGGCCGATCAGCCCGCTGCGCGTGGCATACGAACGCACTCGCTGAGCGTCGTCCTGCGCCAGGAATAACTTGCCGACTGAAGTCAGGTGCAATGGCGCCCGCCCGCCAACTGCCCGCACCACTTGCATGCCAGACCGCTCGCCGTAGGCGCGTTCGATGTAGACGATCTCGTCGCCCTGTCGCAACGACAGATTGACCGACTGCTGAGTGAGCTGATGCAGCTCACGCATCGGACCGAGCGCGGCTTCCCGCACGTTCAGCCGCGCCTTCACCAAGTTGCCCAGCTCCAGAAGCCGCATGCCCAGCCGGTAGCTGCCGACTTCCGGTCGATCGACCAGGCGGCCTGCGACCAGGTCATTCAGGATGCGATGTGCAGTCGAGAGATGCAGCCCGGTCAGCTCGCTGATCACTTTCAGCGGCACTGCGCCTGGGTGTTGGGCGAGCACGTCCAACACGGCAAAGCTGCGCGCCAGCACTTGCACGGTGGGCGTTTGATGAGCCGGGCTTTTCATCGAGGTGATTTTCCACGCAGCATGGAGATGCGCTTGCGTTCTTGCATGGCGAATTGGCCTGCTCAGCGGGGGCGCCCCCGCAGCGTTTTGCGCCCGAAATGTCGGGTTTGACCAGCGTTGCCAGCTGCGCTGCCGACTGCTCGCGTTCCTTCGCGCTGGAGAGAGTCGTTGATACGGGCTTGACGGTCAGCAACGCGCTGGGTACCGAACCGCGCAGGCATCGACGCATTCTGGGGTGAGATGACGCCCGCCCGACTGTTACCGTCCGGGGTACTGAAACATGTCCGCTGCGTTGTGGCCCTCATCGATGACGAACAGCGGTTTTGACACACGACGCAAGTGGCTGGCTCACGTCGGGCGCAAATGGTGCCACGCGCTTTTGCTAACGGTATGCCTCGGCGCCCTGGTTGGAGCACCCGCTCGGGCGCAGGGCGAGGCCCCAGTGGTCGCGTCTGCGCCTGAAGCCGCATCACGGCGTGCCACCGGTGCCGCCGCGCCGCGCATCAACGCGCGGCTGACTGCACGCGAGCTCGGGTTGGTGATCAACACGAACGATCCGTACTCGGTCGCGGTCGGTGAGTTCTACCGCGAGGCGCGCCAGTTGACCGAGGCGCAGGTGCTGCGCGTCGAGCTGCCGCGCCGCGCTGAGCTGACGCCGGGTGAATTCGATGCACTGCAAGCGCAGATTAAGGCGTTCTTCGGCCCCGACATCCAGGCGCTGGCACTGGCCTGGGTCGAGCCCTTCGCTGTGGCTTGCAATTCGATCACCGGCGCGCTGGCGCTGGGATACGACTCGGCGCTGTGCTAGAAATCCTGTGCACCGTCGCGCTCGTCACGTTATTTCAATTCACCCAGCGCCCGGCCTTACACCGATCTGCACATGCGGCCGTCGATGTTGTTGGCCGCGAAGGATGTGGCGATGGCCGAAGCGATGATTCGGCGTGGCGTGGCTTCCGATCACACGCTCGGACTGCGCGGCGCGCCGGACGTCAATGCCCATTACCTGATCACCGCCGACAAGGCACGCAGCGCGCGGGCGCCGCTGTTTCCGGCGCCGGGGCACGTCAAGGGCTTCGGAGTCGACATCCATGTCGAAGAGGCGGACGTGCTGGAGGGCGCCGAGCGGCTGCTGCTGTACGAGACAGGCAAGGTGAACGTCGACAAACTCGACACGCTGCAGTGGGTGCCCGGCGGTTTGGGCGATCACCTCACCTCAACCGGTGGTCGCCTCGATGGCAAGTACGGGCAGATGAGCGCACTCGAATGGATTGCCTCGGGCGCCACCGGCAGCTACGGCACGGTGTCGGAACCCTGCTCGCATCCGCAGAAGTTTCCGCATCCGCAGATCGTGCTGTTGCACTATGTGCAAGGCGCCACGCTGATCGAGGCGTACTGGAAAAGTGTGGCCTGGCCGCAGCAGGGCGTGTTCATCGGCGAGCCGCTGGCGGCGCCCTTTCCTTTGCGCTGAATCTCAGCGAACGCTCAGCGGTCGCGCCAAGTCCGTGCGGCGTGCAGGCCGGATCGCACCGCGCCTTCCAGCGTGGCAGGGTAGGGGCCTTCGATGTAGTCGCCCGCGGCCATCAGGCCAGCAGTGATGCGCGGCGGCGGCCGCTGCAGGCGCGGCTTGCAGCGGAAGGTGGCGCGCTTTTCGTTGAACACCCGCAGCGTTTGAAGTGGCGCGCGCAGATGCGTGGCCAGTTGCGCATTCGCTTGTGTCAACACGGCCTGCGCGGTGGCCTCGGGGCCGGCCGCAACCCAGGGCTCGGCGGCGCTGATGACGAAGCTCAGCAGGCCGTCGCGGCCAGTGAGCCAGCCGTGGTCGAAGACGAACTGCGCCGGGCCATGTGGCGCATCGGCGCGCAGCACCGTCATCGGCTGCGCCAGCCGGGTGCCGGCCGACATCGCATAGACGGTGACGATGGGCTCGTACCAAAGCGCCGCCGCGCAGTGAGCCCACAGCGGCGCGTGAGCGCGCGCGAGTCGGCCTGCTTCACTGGCGGTGCAGGCCAGCACCACGCCATCGAAGGGCTCACCGTCGACCTGCCACAGCGCGCCGTCGGCTTCGACATTCATGACGCGCTGCGAGGTCAGCACCCGCGCGCCGTGCTGCGTCAGCCAGTGCCGCGCGGGTTCGGGCAGCAGGTCGCCCAGCGGCTGGCGTGGCAGCAGCAGATCGGCGGATCCCGGCCCGGAGAACATGGCGTCGTGCAGCACGCGCAGAAACACGCGGGCGCTGGCTTGCGGGGCGGGCGTGTTCAGCGCCGAGACGCACAGCGGCTCGATCAGGTCGCGTTGCACCGCGGGCGGCAGGTCAGAGCACAGCTCGCTGACCGTCAGGTCGGATCGGCAGGTGAAACCGATGCCGAACCAGTACAGCGCTTTGAGCAGCAGCGCGGCGCGCTCGCGCAGCGTCCAGCCGCTGTGAGCAAACACGCCGCGCGCGAAGGCCAGGATCGGCGGGCCGCTGGGCAGCCGCAGCCCGACGCCCTGCGCATCGACCAGGGTCAGCGAGGTGCGCATCAGCACGGCCATGCTGTCGACACCCAGCTGCCGCATCAGGCGCAGCGTGTCGGCGTAGGCGCCGATCAGGATGTGCTGGCCATTGTCGAGTGCCGGCTCCACGCGGCTGACGCTGCGGGCCCGCCCGCCGAGCGTGGGCGCCATCTCGAACAGCGTCACCTGATCGCCCCGCGTGGTGGCCTCGATGGCGGCGGCCAGCCCTGCCCAGCCCCCGCCCACCACGGCCAGCCGACGGCCTGCCGGTGCGCGCTCCAATCAGCGGCCCTGCCAGTGGGTGCGCAGCGCGATCCAGAGTTTGCGCACGGGTGTCAGCGAGGTGCGCTGGTGCAGCACCTGAAAGCCGTCGGCCTCGATCTCGCGCAGCAGGCTGCGGTAGATGTTGGCCATCATCAGCCCCGGTTTCTGCGGCTGCCGGTCGACCTCTGGCAACAACGCCATCGCCTCGTCGTAGGTGCGGTGCGCCCGCTCGGCTTGAAAGCCCATCAGCGCGCTGAAGCGCTCGCTGTAGCCAAAGGGTGGGGTGTGCAATAGCAGCTCGCTGGCTTTCACATTGAAACGCTGCAGCTCGGCCACCGGCAGGTAGATCCGCCCGCGCCGCGCATCGTCGCCCACGTCGCGAATGATGTTGGTCAACTGCATCGCGAGGCCCAACTTGTGAGCGTACTGAATGGTGGCATCGCTGCTGCGCCCAAAAATGCTCGAAGCCACCTCGCCGACGATGCCGGCCACCAGATGGCAGTAGCGGGCCAGGCCGGGGAAGTCGAGAAAGCGGTTTTGTTCCAGGTCGATCTGGCAGCCGTCGATGACGGCCTGCAAGTGCCGGGCTTCGATCGAGAAGGGCCCGGTGTGCGGCATCAGGGCCTTCATCACCGGATGGCTCGGTCGGCCGGCGAAGGCACTGGCGACTTCGCCGCGCCACCAGGCCAGCTTGGTGGCAGCCACACCAGCATCGCTGGTCTCGTCGACCACATCGTCGACCTCGCGGCAGAAAGTGTAAAAAGCGGTGATCGCGGCGCGCCGTGGTGGTGGCAGGAACAGGAAGGCGTAATAAAAGCTCGACCCGCTTTTGGCGGCCTTGTCTTGCACGTATTGCTGTTCTGGCGTCATGCGATTTTTCGGGTCAAGGTCGTCGAGGGGGCACGCATCCGGGCGGCGCGCCATAACAGCAGCGGTGCGTCGGCCTTGCCGATGCGCGGGCGGTGCAGCAGCGTCGCGTGGTCGATCTGCTCGATCTTTTCGGCAATGCGCAGCCCACCTTGCACCACGAGGCGCAGCTCCCAGCCGGCACGCCCCGCCACACGGTGCACCAACGGTGCGCCTTGCAGCATCAGCGCACGCCCCCAAATGGTCATCTCCGCGATCAGGCCGCGCGCGGCTGGGCTGTCTTGCCCCGCCAGCAGCGCGTCCACCGACAAGCTGTGTGAGGCAATGTCGGCCAGCGGCAGGTACAGGCGGTCTCGTGCGGTGTCGATGCCCACGTCCTGCCAGAAATTGATCAGCTGCAAGGCGGTGCAGATTGCATCCGACTGCGCCAGCGACTCGGCGTCGTTGACACCGTACAGGTGCAGCAGCAGCCGACCGACCGGGTTGGCCGAGCGGCTGCAGTAGTCCAGCACGTCGGCGCGGTCGCGGTAGCGCGTTTTGACGATGTCCTGCTCGAAGGCGCGCAGGAGATCGTCGAGCAAATTGATGGGCAGACGGTGGCGCGCAATGGCGACGCCCAGTGGTGCGAACACCGTCTGCCAGCGCGGCGACGGGCTGCCGCCGGCAGCGACAACCGTCAGGTCGGCTCGAAGGGCGGCCAAGTCCGCTAAGCGCCGCGTGGGCGGCGCATCGCCCTCGTCAGCGATGTCGTCGGCCGTTCTGGCAAACCAGTAGATGGCCGCAACCGTCCCGCGCAAGGGGGCGGGACACAGCCAGGAGGCGACGGGGAAATTTTCGTAGTGCTCAACGCTCACGGCGCGTATTGTCCACGGAGCCGCGGCGCTCGCGGTTAAACTCGCAGGCTTTCCGCGGCGTGCGGAGAACCTCGGCTGATGGAAACGCCTGCTCCCGTCGTTTAAATCGGCCCCGCGCGGGTGGCGAAATTGGTAGACGCACCAGGTTTAGGTCCTGACGCCAGCAATGGTGTGCGGGTTCGAGTCCCGCCCCGCGCACCAGCCACAACACAACGTTCATAGAAAGCGCTCAGATCATGACAGTGACCGTCGAAACCCTCGAAAAACTGGAGCGGCGCATCACGCTGACTGTGTCCAGCGAAACGATCAGCGGTGAAATCAATGGCCGTTTGAAAGAGATGTCTCGCACCGCCAAGGTCGATGGCTTTCGCCCGGGCAAGGTGCCGTTGAGCGTGATGTCCAAGCGTTTCGGCAGGTCGGTCGAAAACGAGGTGGTCCACGACAAGCTCAGCAAGGAATTCGCGAGGGCCGTGTCGGAGGCCAATCTGCGTGTGGCCGGTGCGCCGCGCCTGGCCGAGAAGAACACTGGCGACACCAACCAGCTGACCTTCGAGGCGCTGTTCGAGGTGTTCCCCGAAGTGAAGATCGGCAGCCTGGAGGAGGCTGAAGTCGAGCGTTTTGCTGCCGAAGTCGACGAGGCGGCCATTGATCGAACGATCGGCATTCTGCGCAAGCAGCGCCGCACCTTTGTGGCCCGCCCGGCCGGCGAAAGCGCCATCGAGACCGACCGTGTGACGATCGACTTCGAAGGCAAGCTCGACGGCGTTCCCTTCGAATTCGGCACTGCCACCGACTTCCAGTTCGTGATCGGCGAGGGCCAGATGCTCGACACCTTCGACCAGGCGGTGCGTGGCATGAAGGTGGGCGAATCGAAGACCTTCCCGCTCACGTTTCCGCAGACTTACCAGACCCAGGAGCTGGCCGGCAAAGAGGCTGACTTTCTGGTCACGATCAAGGCGATCGAGGCGACGCAGCTGCCAGAGCTGACCGATGAATTCGCGCGTTCGCTGGGCATCGCCGACGGCTCGGTCGACAGCCTGCGCAAGGATGTGCGCAACAACCTCGAACGCGAGGTCAAGGCCCGCATCCAGGTGCGCAACAAGGCCTCGGTGATGGAGGCGCTGATCAAGCACAGCGAGCTCGAGGTGCCCAATGTGCTGGTGGATGACGAACTGAACCGCCTTGTCGAAAACGCGCTGGCCGACATGAAGCAGCGCGGCAACAAGTCGATCACCAAGGAGCAGATTCCGCCGAAGGTTTTCCTGCCGCAAGCCGAGCGCCGTGTGCGCCTGGGATTGGTGGTCGGTGAACTGGTCCGCTTGAACAATCTGCAACCGCAGCCGGAGCAGTTGCAAAGCCACATCCAGGAGCTGGCCCAGAGTTACGAAAAGCCTGCTGAAGTTTTCAATTGGTATTTGGGCGACCGTCAGCGGATGGCCGATGTCGAGGCGACCGTGGTGGAAGCCAACGTCACCGATTTCGTGCTGACGCGCGCTAAGGTCATCGACAAGCCACTGACGTTCGATGAGTTGATGGCCACCTGAGACTGACAGACTGCATCGACGGGGCACCGCGCTGCAAGGCCGGTGCCCTTGTTCATTCCGGGTTGTCTAGGTGAAGGTGCTTGTGACGACATAATTCATCGCGGTATGCCCACGTGGGCCCACAACAGACGTACACAACAAGGACAAATGCATGAGCGCACTTGACACGCAAGGCCTGGGCATGGTGCCGATGGTCATCGAGCAATCCGGCCGCGGTGAGCGCGCCTATGACATCTATTCGCGCCTGTTGCGCGAGCGTGTGATTTTCCTCGTCGGACCGGTAAACGACCAGTCGGCCAACGTGGTTGTCGCGCAGTTGCTGTTCCTGGAAAGCGAGAACCCGGACAAGGACATCTCGCTGTACATCAACTCGCCGGGCGGCTCGGTCAGCTCTGGCTTGTCGGTCTTCGACACGATGAACTTCATCAAGCCCGACGTGTCCACCTTGTGCATGGGCATCGCCGCCAGCATGGGCGCATTCCTGCTGGCCGCTGGGGCCAAGGGCAAGCGTTTTGCGCTGCCCAATTCACGGGTGATGATTCACCAGCCGTCGGGCGGGGCGCAGGGTCAGGCCACCGACATCGAGATCCAGGCACGCGAAATCCTGAAGCTGCGCGAAAGCCTGAACCAAATCTTGGCCGAGCGCACCAGCCAGCCGATCGAGAAAATCCGTGCCGATTCGGAGCGTGATTTCTTTATGTCGTCTGGTGAGGCGAAAGACTATGGCCTGATCGATGAGGTGATTTCCAAGCGTTCCTGATCGGGCCAAACCGCCTGATCAACGCAGCCAACGGGGCCTTTCTTCACGGCAAGGTCCCGTTTTCTTTTGTTTTATTATCAAAACAGTTTTTTCGTCAACCGGTAGCACCTTTTCATGGCCGACAAAAAAGGCTCTTCGAGCGAAAAAGTTTTGTATTGCTCCTTCTGTGGCAAGAGCCAGCACGAGGTCAAAAAGCTCATTGCCGGACCGTCGGTATTCATCTGCGATGAATGTATCGAGTTGTGCAACGACATCATCCGCGATGAGGTGCCAGCGGAAGTCGCCGACCCCAAGGCGGTGAAGTCAGACCTGCCTATCCCGAGTGAAATTAAGGCCAGCTTGGATCAGTATGTGATCGGGCAGGAGCCCGCCAAGCGCACGTTGGCCGTGGCGGTCTACAACCACTACAAGCGGCTCAAGCACATGAGCCGCCACAAGGACGAAGTTGAGCTCTCGAAAAGCAACATCCTGCTGATCGGCCCGACCGGCTCCGGCAAGACCTTGCTGGCGCAAACATTGGCGCGCTTGCTCAACGTGCCGTTTGTGATTGCCGACGCGACGACATTGACCGAAGCCGGTTATGTCGGTGAAGACGTCGAAAACATCATCCAGAAGCTGCTGCAAAACTGCAATTACGAGGTCGAGAAGGCGCAGCGCGGCATCGTCTACATCGACGAGATCGACAAGATTTCTCGCAAGGCAGACAACCCGTCGATCACCCGCGACGTGTCGGGCGAAGGCGTGCAGCAGGCCTTGCTGAAACTTGTCGAAGGCACGATGGCCAGCGTGCCGCCGCAGGGCGGACGCAAGCATCCGAACCAGGACTTCCTGCAGATTGACACCACCAACATCCTGTTCATTTGCGGCGGCGCTTTCGACGGACTGGAAAAAGTCATCCAAAACCGGTCCGAAAAATCCGGCATCGGCTTCGCCGCCAATGTGAAAAGCAAGGCCGATCGCAAGGTCAGTGAAGTGTTCCGCGAAGCCGAACCCGAAGATCTGATCAAGTTCGGTCTGATTCCCGAACTCGTCGGCCGCTTGCCGGTGATGGCGACGCTCGGCGAGTTGACTGAAGACGCGCTGGTGCAGATCTTGACCGAGCCGAAGAACGCGCTGGTCAAGCAATACCAGAAGCTGTTCAGCATGGATGGCGTCGATCTGGAGATTCGCCCCTCGGCACTGGCGGCCATCGCGCGCAAGGCATTGGCTCGCAAGACCGGCGCACGTGGCTTGCGATCGATCATGGAGCAGGCGCTGAATGACACGATGTTCGAGCTGCCCTCGTTCGAGAGTGTCGTGAAGGTGGTGCTCGACGAGCACACCATTGACGACAACGCGAAGCCGCTCATCGTCTATCGCGAGCAGGCCAAAGCCAGCGCTTGAATTGAATCCGGTCTGCGGTGCGGGGTGATCCACCCGGCACCGCTCCTTGCAATCGAAGGCTCAAGCCCTAGATAGGCTTGAGAAAGAGAGGTTTTATGTCCGGACATCCCGTGTTGCCTGCCGAACAAATCACGCTGCCACTGCTGCCTCTGCGCGACGTGGTGGTGTTTCCCCATATGGTGATCCCGCTGTTTGTGGGCCGCCCTAAGTCAATCAAGGCGCTCGAATCGGCGATGGAAGCGGGTCGCCAGATCATGCTGGTTGCGCAAAAGGCCGCCGGCAAGGATGAGCCCAAGCCCGACGACATGTTCGAAGTCGGCTGCGTGTCGACCATCCTGCAGATGCTCAAGTTGCCCGATGGCACGGTCAAGGTGCTGGTCGAGGGCCTGCAGCGCGCCGACCCCCACAGAAATACCGACACCGGCGAGTACTTCGTTTCTGAAGTCACGCCGATGCCGCCGGAAGTCGATACCAAGCCCGAGATCGAGGCCTTGCGCCGCGCGGTCACCCAGCAGTTCGACCAGTACGTCAAGCTCAACAAGAAAATCCCGCCCGAAATCCTGACCTCGATCGCTGGCATCGACGACGCGGGCCGCCTGGCCGACACCATCGCTGCGCACCTGCCGTTGAAGCTGGAGAACAAGCAGTCGGTGCTCGATTTGTTCGCGGTCGACAAGCGGCTGGAAAAACTGCTCGAGCAGCTCGAACACGAAGTCGACATCCTGCAGGTTGAAAAGCGCATTCGTGGCCGCGTCAAGCGCCAGATGGAGAAGAGCCAGCGCGAATATTATTTGAACGAGCAAGTGAAGGCGATCCAGAAAGAACTCGGTGACGGCGAAGAAGGCGCCGACATCGAGGAGCTGGAAAAGAAAATCATCGCCGCCAAGATGCCGAAGGAGGCGCGCAAGAAAGCTGACGCCGAGTTCAAGAAGCTCAAGCTGATGTCGCCGATGTCAGCCGAGGCGACGGTGGTGCGCAACTACATCGACACGCTGGTCAACCTGCCGTGGACGAAGAAGACCAAGATCAAGCACGACCTGGCGTTTGCCGAGGCGGTGCTGAACGAAGACCACTATGGGCTGGAGAAGGTCAAGGACCGCATCCTGGAATACCTCGCGGTGCAGCAGCGCGTCGACAAAGTCAAGGCGCCGATCCTGTGCCTGGTCGGGCCTCCGGGTGTCGGCAAGACCTCGCTTGGCCAGAGCGTAGCGCGCGCGACTGGGCGCAAGTTCGTGCGCATGGCGCTCGGCGGTGTGCGCGACGAGGCTGAAATTCGCGGCCACCGCCGCACCTACATCGGCTCGATGCCAGGCAAGGTGTTGCAAAGCCTGAGCAAGGTCGGCACGCGCAACCCGCTGTTTCTGCTCGACGAGATCGACAAGCTGGGCATGGATTTCCGCGGCGACCCGTCGAGCGCTTTGCTCGAAGTGCTCGACCCCGAGCAGAACCACACCTTCAGCGACCATTACGTCGAGGTCGATTTCGACCTGTCCGACACGATGTTCATTGCGACCTCCAATTCGATGAACATTCCTCCGGCGCTACTCGACCGGATGGAAGTGATCCGCTTGTCGGGTTACACCGAGGATGAAAAGGTCAACATCGCGCAGCGGTATCTGCTGCCCAAGCAGGCGAAGAACAACGGTGTCAAGGATGCCGAGATGGAAGTCGCCGAGTCGGCAGTGCGCGGAATCATCCGCTACTACACCCGCGAGGCCGGCGTGCGCTCGCTGGAGCGCGAGATCTCGAAGATCTGCCGCAAGGTGGTCAAGAGCATCCAGCTCAAGCAGGTTACTGAAAAGATGGTCGTCACGGCCGATAACCTGAATGACTTTCTCGGCGTGCGCAAGTACGACTACGGGCAGGCCACCAAGCAGAATCAGGTTGGTCAGGTCGTGGGTCTGGCGTGGACCGAAGTCGGCGGCGACTTGCTGACGATCGAGTCCGCAATGATGCCGGGCAAGGGCGTGATCATTCGCACTGGCTCGCTCGGCGACGTGATGAAGGAGTCGGTCGAAGCGGCACGTTCGGTGGTGCGTTCACGTGCGCGGCGCCTGGGGATCAAGGACGAACTCTTCGAGAAACGCGACATCCATATCCACGTACCCGATGGCGCCACACCGAAGGACGGCCCCAGTGCCGGCGCCGCGATGACCACCGCATTCGTCTCGGCATTGACGGGCATCCCGGTGCGCGCCGATGTGGCGATGACCGGCGAGATCACGTTGCGCGGTGAGGTCACTGGGATCGGTGGCCTGAAGGAAAAGCTGCTCGCAGCGCACCGGGGCGGCATCAAGACGGTGATCATTCCGGAAGAGAACGTTAAGGATCTGCAGGACATTCCGGAGAATGTGAAGAACCACCTCGAGATCGTGCCGGTGAAGTGGATTGACCAGGTGTTGGAAGTGGCGTTGCAAAGCATGCCGCAACCGCTGCCAGATGACGAACCGGTGAAGGCCGAGAACACCAAACCGGAAGCGGCCGTCGTAGTAGCGGTGCCGCCACTGCCGACGCCCGATCCGATGAAGCACTGAGCTGATTCACATCCGTATTTCGGTGGTTTCGATGTACACTGCAAGACGCGGCGCTTATCGTGTCGCGTACGCGGGAGTAGCTCAGTTGGTAGAGCGCAACCTTGCCAAGGTTGAGGTCGCGAGTTCGAATCTCGTCTCCCGCTCCAACAAATAGAAAAAGGGAAGCACTGGCTTCCCTTTTTTGTCACCGGGTCGGCGACCCACATGGCGCGGTAGCAAAGCGGTTATGCAGCGGATTGCAAATCCGCCCAGCCCAGTTCGACTCTGGGCCGCGCCTCCAGTATTCTGCAAGCCTCGTCTTCGACGGGGCTTTTTTTCGAGCGCGCCCGGGTGGTGAAATTGGTAGACACCGCAGACTTAAAATCTGCTGCTTAGCGTCAAGCGGCGTACCGGTTCGATTCCGGTCCCGGGCACCATCTCGTGCAGTCTGTTGCGCCGCGTCGCCAGGCCACGATCTGCAACCTAAAATCGTCACTTCGGGTCTTTGTGGCCACGGGAGCAATGGGCATGAAGGTGCTGGTGGCAGTCAAGCGCGTGGTTGATTACAACGTCAAGGTGCGCGTCAAGTCGGACGGCAGCGGTGTCGATCTGGCCAACGTCAAGATGAGCATGAATCCTTTCGATGAGATCGCCATCGAAGAAGCGGTTCGCTTGCGCGAGAAGGGCGTGGTCAACGAGATCATCGCCGTATCTTGCGGCGTGCTGGCGTGCCAGGAAACGCTGCGCACCGCAATGGCCATTGGCGCCGATCGTGCGATTCTCATCGAGGCCGATGTCGAGCTGCAGCCGCTTGCGGTGGCCAAGTTGTTGAAGGCTTTGGTGGATCGCGAGCAGCCGGGGCTCGTCATCCTCGGAAAGCAGGCAATTGACGACGATTGCAACCAGACTGGGCAAATGCTTGCTGCCCTCGGTGGTCTGCCGCAGGCCACGTTCGCATCGAAGGTCGAGGTGGCCGATGGCCACGTGAGCGTCACCCGCGAGGTCGATGGCGGCCTGGAAACGCTGAAGCTCACGCTGCCTGCGGTGATCACGACCGACCTGCGCTTGAACGAACCGCGTTACGTGACCTTGCCCAACATCATGAAGGCGAAGAAGAAGCCGCTTGAGGTGCTGAAACCCGCCGATCTCGGTGTCGACGTGACGCCGCGCATCAAGACGTTGAAGGTCACCGAGCCACCGAAACGCAGCGCCGGCATCAAGGTGCCCGATGTGGCCACGCTGGTCTCGAAACTGAAGAATGAAGCGAAGGTTATCTGAGATGACGACCTTGGTGATTGCAGAGCACGACAACGCGTCGCTCAAAGGCGCCACGCTGAACACCGTCGCCGCGGCGCTCAAGATCGGGGGCGAGGTGCACGTGCTGGTGGCGGGCTTTGATGCAGCGGCATCGGCGAAGGCAGCTGCCGCGATTCCCGGTGTCGTCAAGGTGCTGCATGCCGATGTACCCAACTTTCAGCATGGTCTGGCTGAGGCCGTGGCTGCCCAGGTGCTGGCCGTGGTTGCTGCCGCTGGTGGCGCCTACACCCACCTGCTGTTTGCGGCCACTGCATCGGGCAAGAACATCGCGCCACGCGTCGCGGCCTGCCTCGATGTGGCGCAAATTTCTGACATCACTCAGGTCGTGTCGGCCGACACCTTCGAGCGGCCGATCTACGCCGGCAGTGCGATCGCCACCGTGCAGAGCGCGGACAGCGTCAAGGTCATCACCGTGCGCGCAACTGGCTTCGACCCGGTTGCGGCCGAAGGCGGTTCGGCGACGATCGAGGTGGTTGTGCCCGTGGCGGACGCTGGCAAGTCCACCTTTGTCGGCAGCGAGATCGCCCGCAACGACCGGCCCGAACTGACCGCCGCGAAGATCATCGTCAGCGGTGGCCGTGCGCTGGGCAGTGTCGAGAAATTCAACGAGGTGCTGACGCCGCTGGCCGACAAGCTCGGCGCTGCGCTGGGCGCGAGTCGAGCGGCGGTCGATGCGGGCTACGCGCCGAACGATTGGCAGGTGGGCCAGACGGGCAAGATCGTCGCGCCGCAGCTCTACGTGGCCGTCGGCATCAGCGGTGCGATCCAGCACCTGGCCGGCATGAAGGACAGCAAGGTCATCGTCGCGATCAACAAGGACGGCGAGGCGCCGATCTTCAGCGTGGCCGATTACGGGCTCGAAGCCGATCTGTTCATCGCCGTGCCCGCGTTGGTGTCGGCGCTTTAGGGTCTGTCGATGAGCTACACCGCGCCGGTCAAGGACATGCTCTTTTGCATGAAAGAGCTGGCCGGGCTGGAGGCGTTGAGCGTGATGCCGGGCTTCGAAGATGCCGGCCTGGATACCGCCGAAGCGGTGCTCACCGAAGCAGGGCGCTTCTGCGCCGAAGTGATCGAGCCGCTGAACGCTGAGAGCGATCGGCATCCGCCCGTGTGGCGTGACGGCGCGGTCAGCATTTCGGCAGGTTTCAAGCAGGCGTTTCGCCAGTTCGCCGAGGGCGGCTGGCAAGGGTTGCAGCACCCGGTCGAATTCGGTGGGCAAGGGCTGCCCAAGAGCATCGGCTCGGCGTGCGCCGAGATGCTCAACAGTGCCAGCGTTAGCTTCGCGTTGTGCCCGCTGTTGACCGATGGCGCGATCGAGGCGCTGCTGACCGCGGGCAGCGCCGAGCAGCGCCGCTTCTTTTTGCCGAAGATGATCGACGGCACCTGGACCGGCACGATGAACCTGACCGAGCCGCAGGCCGGAAGCGATCTGGCGATGGTGCGCACGCGTGCAGTGCCGCAGGGTGATGGCAGCTACCGCGTTAGCGGACAGAAGATCTACATCACCTACGGCGAGCACGACATGACCGAGAACATCGTGCACCTCGTGCTGGCCCGCACGCCCGGTGCGCCAGCGGGCGTCAAGGGCATCAGCCTGTTCTTGTGCCCGAAATTTCTCGTCAACATCGATGGGTCGCTCGGTGCGCGCAACGATGTGTACTGCGCCTCGATCGAGCACAAGCTCGGCATCAAGGCCAGCCCCACCGCGGTGCTGGTGTTCGGTGACGACAAAGGCGCCGTCGGCGCCGGGGCCATCGCGCAGTTGATCGGCGAAGAAAACCGCGGCCTCGAGTACATGTTCGTGATGATGAACGCAGCGCGCTTTTCGGTCGGTGTGCAAGGCATCGGCGTCGCCGAACGGGCCTACCAGCGGGCGGTGGCGTATGCACGCGACCGCGTGCAGGGTCGGCCGGTCGACGCGTCGCTGCCCGCGGGCGCGGCCATACTTCACCATCCCGACGTGAAGCGCATGTTGATGACGATGCGCGCGCACATCGAGGGCTGTCGCGCGCTGGCCTGCGTGTCCGCAGCCGCATTCGACACGGCACATCACCATCCCGACGCCGCGGTGCGCCAGGCCAGCCAGGCCTTCCACGAATTCACCGTGCCGCTGGTTAAGGGCTACGGCACCGAGATGAGCATCACGGTAACCAGCCTTGGGATACAAGTGCAGGGCGGTATGGGCTACATCGAAGAAACCGGTGCCGCGCAACATTGGCGCGATGCCCGCATCCTGACCATCTACGAAGGCACCACCGCGATCCAGGCCAATGACCTCGTCGGGCGCAAGACGTTGCGCGACGGCGGCGAAACGGCACGGTCCGTCGCCAGCCAAATCGAGGTGACCGAAGCGGCACTGGCCGCATGCAACAGCGTGGCCGCAGAGGCGATGCATCGGTGGCTGCAAGCATCCCGCAAGGCCTTCATCGACGTGGTTGATTTCGCGGTCGGCCACTCCCGAACGCAGCCGACCACGGTGTACGCAGGCTCTGTGCCCTACCTGATGCTGGCCGGGCAGTTGCTGGCCGGCTGGCAACTGGCGCGTGCGTTGCTGGTGGCCGAAGAACAGCTCGCCGACGCGTCCGGAACAGGGCAGGGTGATACGGCTTTCCTGCACGCTAAGGTCGCGACCGCGCGCTTTTATGCCGAGCACATTCTCAGCGCGCTGCCGGGGCTGCGCGACGCCATCGTCGACGGCGCCGACAGCGTGGGTGGCATGGCGGTCGAGTCGTTTTGAGCGCGCCACGCTTTCCGTTTCCCCCAGTTTTGAAAGGCCTGCCGCTGCCGATCATCGGCGCGCCGCGGTTCATCATCAGCACCCCGGCGCTGGTGATCGCGCAGTGCAAGGCGGGTGTCGTCGGTGCGATGCCGGCATTGAACGCCCGCCCGGCGTCGCAGCTCGACGACTGGCTGGCCGAAATCACCGAGGCGCTGGTGGCACACGACGCCGCGAATCCCTTGCAGCCAGCGGCACCGTTCGCGATCAACCAGATCGTCCACAAGAGCAACGACCGCCTGGAGCACGACATGGCGCTGTGCGTCAAGCACAAGGTGCCGATCATCATCACCTCGCTGGGTGCTCGCAGCGACATCAACAACGCGGCGCACAGTTATGGCGGCGTGGTGCTGCACGACGTCATCAACAACACCTACGCGCACAAGGCGATCGAAAAGGGCGCCGATGGCCTGATCGCGGTGGCGGCCGGTGCGGGCGGCCACGCGGGGGTGAAAAGCCCGTTCGCGCTGGTACAGGAGATCCGCGACTGGTTCGACGGCCCGGTGGCGCTCAGCGGTGCCATCGCGACCGGTGACGCAGTGCTGGCGGCGCAGGCGATGGGGGCCGACTTCGCTTACATCGGCTCGGCGTTCATCGCGACCACTGAGGCGCGCGCCTCTGATGCTTATAAGCAAATGATCGTCGCGAGTTCGAGCGACGACATCGTCTACAGCAACCTGTTCACCGGCGTGCACGGCAACTACCTAAAGGGCTCGATCCGCAACGCCGGGCTCGACGCGGAGGCCCTGCCAGCTGGCGACGCCAGCGCGATGAACTTTGGAGGCGATTCCATCAAGGCATGGAAAGATATTTGGGGCAGCGGACAGGGCATCGGCGCTGTCCGACAGGTGGTGCCTGCAGCCGCGTTGATTGCGCGCTTGGTGGCCGAATACGAGCAGGCACTGACCCGTCTGACAGCCCGCTGACGGGCGATTTAGCGGGTGAACACAGCGCCTTTGCGGGCCATGTCAGCGCAGGTCACGGTGTTACAGTAATTTGAATGGTCCTTCCCGTCCCCCTACGCTGATTTACAGCTGAGTCGGGTCGCTTGTCCGCCCACCGGTGCAGCCGGGTCGCGGAAGGTTTTAAACCCACTGTCGCGCTGGAAACCGGCGCATGAGGTGAGCGAAATGATGCAGGAATACAGAGCGAATTCGCATCTGTTCGGAGGCAATGCGCCCTACGTCGAAGAGATGTACGAGGCCTACCTCGACAACCCCGGTTCGGTGGCCGAGAGCTGGCGGACCTATTTCGATGCCCTGCAGCACGTCCCTGCGGTGAATGGCTCCGACGAGCGCGATGTGGCCCATGCGCCGGTGGTCGAATCGTTCGCGCAGCGCGCCAAAGCGAATGCCTTCGGCAACCGCGCCAGCAGCTCTGACCTTGCTATCGCGCGCAAGCAGGTGCATGTGCAGTCGCTGATCGCGGCCCACAGATTTCTCGGCTCGCGCTGGGCCGATCTAGATCCGCTCAAGCGCCAGGAGCGCCCGAAGATTCCCGAGCTCGAACCGGTGTTCTACGACCTGACCGAGTCCGACATGGACATCACGTTCAGCGCCACCAACACCTACTTCTCGACCGCCGAGAACATGACGTTGCGGCAAATCCTGCAGGCGCTGCGCGAGACGTACTGCGGCTCGATCGGTGCCGAGTACATGCACGTCACCGAGCCGATTGAAAAACGCTGGTGGCAGGAGCGGCTGGAGTCGATCCGCTCGAAGCCGCATTTCAGCGCCGATGAGAAGAAGCACATCCTCGATCAGCTCACCGCGGCCGAAGGCCTGGAGCGCTACCTGCACACCAAGTACGTCGGCCAGAAGCGCTTCTCGCTCGAAGGCGGCGAAAGCTTCATCGCGTCGATGGACGAACTGGTGCAGCGCGGTGGCATCAAGGGCGTGCAGGAAATCGTCATTGGCATGGCGCACCGCGGCCGACTCAATGTCTTGGTCAATACGCTGGGCAAGACGCCGGCCGAGTTGTTCGCCGAGTTCGACCACACTGCGCCGGAGGCTCTGCCCTCGGGAGACGTCAAGTACCACCAGGGATTTTCCAGCGATGTGACCACGCCCGGCGGCCCGGTGCACTTGAGCCTGGCGTTCAACCCCTCGCACCTGGAAATCGTCAACCCGGTCGTCGAAGGCTCGGTCAAGGCCCGACTCGACCGCCGCGGTGACGCAAAAGGCAGCTCGGTACTGCCGATCATCGTGCATGGCGACGCGGCATTCGCCGGCCAGGGCGTGGTGATGGAGACACTGGCGCTGGCGCAGACGCGCGGCTATTTCACCGGCGGCACGGTGCACGTGGTCATCAACAACCAGATCGGGTTCACCACCAGCGACCCGCGCGATACGCGCTCGACGCTGTACTGCACCGATGTGGTCAAGATGGTCGAGGCGCCGGTGCTGCACGTCAACGGCGACGACCCCGAGGCGGTGGTGCTGGCCACACAGATGGCGCTCGACTATCGCCAGGAGTTCAGCAAAGACGTGGTGGTCGACATCGTCTGCTTCCGCAAGCTCGGCCACAACGAGCAGGACACGCCAGCGCTGACGCAGCCGCTGATGTACAAAAAGATCGCGCAGCACCCCGGCACGCGCAAGATGTACGCTGACAAGCTGGTAGCGCAGGGCATCTTGACCCCGGAAGGCCCTGACGCGATCGCCAAGGCCTTCCGTGCTGCGATGGACGAGGGCAAGCATGCGCACAGCCCGGTGCTGACCAACTACAAGAGCAAGTTCGCCGTCGACTGGGCGCCGTTCCTCGGCAAAAAGTGGACCGATGCAGCCGATACCGCGCTGCCGCTGGCCGAGATCAAGCGCCTAGCGGAGCGCATCACCGCGCTGCCGAAAAACTTCAAGGTGCACCCGCTGGTTGAGAAGGTGCTGGCCGATCGCGCGGCGATGGGTCGCGGCGAGATCAATGTCGATTGGGGGATGGGCGAGCACCTCGCGTTTGCCTCACTGGTTGCCAGCGGTTATGCGGTACGACTGTCGGGCGAGGACTGCGGGCGAGGCACCTTCACCCACCGCCACTCGGTGCTGCACGACCAGAACCGCGAGAAGTGGGACGAGGGCACCTATACGCCGCTCAAGCATGTGGCCGGCGGCCAGGCGCCTTATGTCGTGATCGACTCGCTGCTGTCGGAAGAAGCGGTGCTCGGCTTCGAATACGGCTACGCGTCGGCCGAGCCGAACACGCTGGTGATCTGGGAAGCGCAGTTTGGCGATTTTGCCAATGGCGCGCAGGTCGTGATCGACCAGTTCATCGCGTCAGGTGAAGTCAAGTGGGGCCGCGCCAACGGCCTCACGCTGATGCTGCCGCACGGCTACGAAGGCCAGGGCCCGGAGCATTCGTCGGCGCGCTTGGAGCGCTTCATGCAGCTCGCTGCCGACAACAACATGCAGATCGTGCAGCCGACTTCAGCCAGCCAGATTTTTCACGTGTTGCGCCGCCAGATGGTTCGCATGTTCCGCAAGCCGCTGGTGATCCTGACGCCGAAGTCGCTGCTGCGCGCAAAGGATGCGGCCTCACCGCTCAGTGAGTTCACCAAGGGAGAGTTCCGCACCGTCATCGGCCCGAGCAACCCGGACATCGAGCCGGAGAAGGTCAAGCGGGTGATTGCCTGCTCAGGCAAGGTGGCCTACGACCTGCGTAAGCGCCGCGATGCGAAGAAGCAAAACGACACCGCCATCGTGCTGGTGGAGCAGCTGTACCCGTTCCCGCACAAGGCCTTCGCGGCGGAATTGAAGAAGTATCCGAACGCCACCGAAATCGTCTGGTGCCAGGACGAGCCGCAAAACCAGGGCGCGTGGTTCTTCGTGCAGCACTACATCCACGAGAACATGACCGATGGTCAGAAGCTGGGCTACGCAGGTCGGCCGGCGTCGGCATCGCCTGCGGTGGGTTATGCCCACCTGCACCAAGAGCAGCTGAAGTCGCTGCTCGACCAGGCCTTCGGCAAGCTCAAAGGCTTCGTCCTCAGCAAATGACGCACGGTTTGGCTGCATGCGGCGCCGCCTCCGGTGCCGCATGCCCAACCCCGACGGGTCACCCCCGATCACACCCCCACATTCACAGACAAAATTCGCCGTTGGCCTTTGCGGTTGCGGCTTGAAATCGAAGAAAGAAAACCATGGCCATCGTTGAAGTCAAAGTTCCGCAACTGTCTGAATCGGTGGCCGAAGCCACGCTGTTGCAGTGGAAGAAAAAGCCCGGCGAGGCCGTCGTCATGGACGAGATCCTGGTCGAGATCGAAACCGACAAGGTGGTGCTGGAAGTGCCTGCTCCAGCATCTGGTGTGATGGCACAGCTGGTCAAGAACGACGGTGAGAGCTGCGTGGCCGAAGAGGTCATTGCGCGCATCGACACCGACGCGGTGGCGCAGGTCAGCCCGCCGGATGTCAAGGCGTCCGCGACGCAGGCCGTGACTCCGCCGTCGGCGCCTGCGGCAGGCACTGCCAGCGGTGTCGCGATGCCAGCGGCTGCCAAGATCATGGCCGATCACCAGATGGACGCGGGCTCGGTGGCCGGCACCGGCAAGGGCGGCCGCGTCACGAAGGGCGATGTCACCGCGACGCTTGCGGCCGGTGCGCAAGCGCCCGTGGTGGCCGCCGCACCTGCTATCGCGGCCCCGGTCGCAGCCGCTGTTGCGCGGGCATTGCCTTCGGTGCCTGCACCGGTCGCCATGAACCTGGGTGATCGCCCAGAGCAGCGTGTGCCGATGTCGCGCCTGCGTGCCCGTGTGGCCGAACGGCTGCTGCAATCACAAGCCACCAATGCGATCCTGACCACGTTCAATGAGGTCAACATGGCACCGGTGATGGAGATGCGCAAGCGCTTCCAGGAGAAGTTCGAAAAGGAGCACGGCACCAAGATCGGCTTCATGAGCTTCTTCGTGAAGGCGGCTGTGGCGGCGCTGAAGAAGTACCCGATCATCAACGCGTCGGTCGATGGCAACGACATCGTTTACCACGGCTACTTCGACATCGGCATCGCGGTCGGGTCGCCTCGTGGTTTGGTGGTGCCGATCTTGCGCAATGCCGACCAGATGAGCTTCGCCGACATCGAGAAGAAGATCGCTGAGTTCGGTAAGAAGGCCGGTGAAGGCAAGCTGACGCTCGACGACCTGACCGGCGGCACGTTTTCGATCAGCAATGGCGGCACCTTCGGCTCGATGCTGTCCACGCCCATCATCAACCCGCCGCAGTCGGCCATCCTCGGCGTGCACGCCACCAAGGACCGCGCAGTGGTCGAGGGTGGCCAGATCGTGATCCGCCCGATGAACTACCTCGCCATGAGCTACGACCACCGCATCATCGACGGCCGCGAAGCCGTGCTGGGCCTGGTCGCGATGAAGGAAGCGCTGGAAGATCCGGCACGCCTGCTGTTCGACATCTGACGTACCGACATCCAAGAAAGCGATTCATGAGCCAACAATTTGATGTCGTCGTTATCGGCGGCGGCCCTGGCGGCTACGTGGCCGCGATCCGGGCCGCGCAACACGGCTTCAACACCGCCAGCATCGACGAGTGGAAAAACGACAAGGGTGGCCCAGCGCCCGGCGGCACCTGCACCAACGTCGGATGCATCCCGTCGAAAGCACTGTTGCAGTCGAGCGAGCATTTCGAGCATGCGGGCCACAGCTTCGCCGACCACGGCATCGGGCTGTCGAATCTGAGCATCGACGTGGCCAAGATGCTCGGCCGCAAGGACACGGTGGTCAAACAGAACAACGACGGCATCCTGTACCTGTTCAAGAAGAACAAGGTGACGTTTTTCCACGGTCGCGGCGCGTTCCTCAAACCGAGTGACGCGGGCTACGACATCTCGGTCTCAGGTGCGGCTGAGGACGTGATCTCCGGCAAGCACATCATCATCGCCACCGGCTCGAACGCACGCTCGTTGCCCGGCGCCGCGTTCGACGAAGACATGATTCTGTCGAACGACGGTGCACTGCGCATCGGCGCGGTGCCTGAGCGCCTGGGCGTCATCGGCTCCGGGGTGATCGGCCTGGAGATGGGCTCGGTGTGGCGCCGCCTCGGGTCTGACGTGACGGTGCTAGAAGGCTTGCCGAATTTCCTGGGCGCGGTCGATCAGCAGATCGCCAAGGAAGCGCACAAAGCCTTCATCAAGCAGGGCCTGAAGATCGAACTCGGCGTGAAAATTGACAAAGTCACGTCCGGCAAATCGAACATCACCATCAGCTATGCGAACGCCAAGGGCGAAGCAGTGAAGCTCGAAGTCGACAAGCTGATCGTCTCGATCGGCCGCGTGCCGAACACGATCGGCCTGAACGCCGACGCGGTGAGCTTGAAGCTCGACGAGCGCGGCGCGATTGTTGTCGATGACCATTGCCGCACCAACCTGCCGAACGTGTGGGCGGTCGGTGACGTGGTGCGTGGCCCGATGCTCGCCCACAAGGCGGAGGAAGAAGGCGTGGCAGTCGCTGAGCGGATTGCCGGCCAGCATCCGCATGTCAACTTCAACACGGTGCCGTGGGTGATCTACACCGCACCTGAGATCGCCTGGGTTGGGCAGACCGAGCAGCAGCTCAAAGCCGAAGGCCGTGAGTACAAGGCCGGCACCTTCCCGTTCGCCGCCAACGGCCGCGCCCGCGCGATGGGTGACACCACCGGCATGGTCAAGATGCTGGCCGACGCGAAGACTGACGAAATTCTGGGTGTGCACATCGTCGGGCCGTTCGCGTCCGAGCTGATTGCCGAAGCGGTGGTGGCGATGGAATTCAAGGCCAGTGCCGAAGACATCGCACGCATCTGCCACGCGCACCCCAGCTTGAGCGAAGCGACCAAGGAAGCCGCACTCGCGGTCGACAAGCGCACCTTGAATTTCTGACCCGGCGGGCGGTGGGTTCCCAGCCGCCGCCCCAGCCGCCCATGCCCGTTCGCCAGCTTTACGAACAGACCCTCGCCGAGCGGGGCTACAGCGCTGATGCGGCGCAGTTGGCGGCGATCGACGCGCTGGAGCGCTGCGAGAGCGAGTGGATCGCCTACAAGTCGCGGCGCCGCAATTCGCTGACCCGGCTGCTGATCCGTCCGGACATTCCGCGCGGTGTCTACCTCTACGGTGGCGTCGGCCGCGGCAAGAGTTTCTTGATGGACTGCTTCTTCAACGCGGTCCCCCTGCAGCGCAAAGTTCGGCTGCACTTTCACGAGTTCATGCGCGAGGTGCACCGCGAGTTGGCTGGCCTGCACGGCACGGTGAATCCGCTGGAAGTCTTGGGCCAGCGCATGTCGCGCCGTTTCCGAATGATCTGCTTCGACGAGTTCCACGTGGCCGACATCACCGACGCAATGATCTTGTATCGGCTGCTTGAATCGCTGTTCAATCACCGCGTCAGCATCGTCACCACGTCGAATTTCCATCCCGATGAGCTGTACCCGAACGGCCTGCACCGCGAGCGCATCCTGCCGGCCATCGAGTTGCTGAAGGACCGACTGCAGATCGTCAACGTCGACGCCGGCACCGACTACCGCAGGCTCACGCTGGAGCAGGTCGCGACGTACCACACGCCGCTGGGGCCCAGGGCCGATGCCGCGATGGCGTCGGCCTTTGATCGGCTGGCCGAAGCCACGGACGACAATCCCCTGCTCCACATCGAGCACCGGGTCTTGAAGGCGCGACGCCGCGCTGGCGGTGTGGTGTGGTTTGATTTCCAGGAGCTGTGCGGTGGCCCGCGCTCGCAGAACGACTACCTCGAGCTGGCCTCGCGCTTTCACACCGTGCTGCTGTCGGGCGTGGTGCAGATGTCGCCCCGATTGGCGTCGGAAGCGCGGCGCTTCACCTGGCTGGTCGATGTGTTGTACGACCGGCACGTCAAGCTGATACTGTCGGCTGAGGTGGCGGCGGACGAGCTTTACACCGTCGGCCCGCTGTCCCATGAATTTCCCCGAACGGTGTCGCGATTGCACGAAATGAGATCCGCTGAATTTTTGTCCTTGTCCCGCCGTGACGTTGAGACCGCGCTGACATGAAGCGGCTGTCGTCGGGACGTGTTTATGCCTGGGCGCTGGCGGTGGTCCTGCTGGCGTGTTGCCACACCGCCAGCGCTACGGTTGCAGAGGACAGGAAGCGCATCGCCGAGGCCCGGGCACAGGCCGATGCCGAGTTGGCTTCGCAGGAAGTCGAGTGCCAGACGCGTTTTGCGGTGACGCCGTGTCTGCTCGATGCCCGCGAAAAGCACCGCGCGATCGTCGGCCCGCTGCGACGAGATCAGTTAACGCTCGACGAACGCGAACGCCAGCAGCGCGCCACCGATCGCCGAGAGCATTTGGGCCGAAAGGCCGAAGCCGCGCGTGAAGCGGCCAGCGCGGCTGCGGCCGCGTCGGCGCCCGAGGCCGCCGACACCGGCAGCAGAAGCAGCAAATCCTCGCTTCCGATTCGGCACCGGTTGCGGACGGCGGCAGCGTCCGGCCCTGGAGCCGCCGCAGAGGCAGCGTCGGCGCCGGTCGTCGAGCCCGTGCCTGCGAAGGCGCGACGCGCGCACGCCACCAAGCGATTGAGGCCGCCAACGGATCCCAACGCCGCGCAGCGCGCCGAGGACCGTGTGCGTCAGGCTGATGAACGCCGGGCGAGGGTGCTGGCGCGAAATGCCGAGCGCAATGCAAAAAAGCCGCAGGCCTCGCCACTGCCGCTTCCCGGTGCACCTGCTTCGGCAGCAGCACCCAACCCGACACGTTGACCGGTTCGATCGGGCACGAGCCCGTCGGCCGGATCAGCGCTCGAGTGCTTCGACGCGCACCAACGCGAGCGACAGATTGTCGCCACCGCCGCGCGCGCGCTGGCGCGCCTTGTCGATCAGCATCTCGCTCGCTTCACGCGGCGGCAGGGCGTCGACGATGGCACCGAGCTCCTTCGGCGTGAAGTAGTGCCACAGCCCGTCGCTGCAGGCGAGCACGCTGTCGCCGGGCTCCATGCACTCGATGCGTGTGACGGCCAGCGGCGGGTCCTGTACCGCGCCCAGGCAGCCGGTCAGCAGGTTGGACTGCGGATGGTTGTTGGCTTCCTCTTCCGACAGCTGGCCTTCGTTAACCAACCGCTGTACGTAAGAGTGATCACTGGTGCGGGTGATCATGTCGGCGCCGCGGAAAAAATAGACCCGCGAATCGCCCGCGTGCACGACGTGGCATTCGCGGCTGGGGCTGATCAGGAAGGCCACCACCGTGCTGTGGGGTTCTTCTTCCGAGGTAATGGCCGTGAGCTTGATCATCAGGTGTGCTTCCAGCACCAATTGTTTCAACGTCTCGGCCGGGTCGTCGCGGCTGGGCGCGTAGCGCTCGAAAAGTTGCTGTGCTGTCAGGATCACCTGGTCAGCCGCTTTGCGACCGCCGCTCTTGCCGCCCATCCCGTCGGCTAGCACGCCCAGCGCGCAACCGGGAACACGGAGATGCGGAATGATTTCGACCTGATCCTGCTGGTACGCGCGGTCGCCGCGGTGGATGCCTGTGGCGGCCGACAGCCGGTGG